>NZ_JAUBSB010000017.1:0-120260 GCF_036702135.1 Microcoleus sp. LAD1_D3
TAAGTCGGGTCGCAGAAAGAGGAAGCCCAAACAGTGATGTTTGGAATCACCGTGGCTTTAGCGGGCGTGAGAATGTCAACACAATATTAGTTAGATGCTCTAATTGGGCATCTGAGCTTTGTTTGAACTAGCCTGCAATTGATAGCTGCCGGTCAGTCAAGATCGATTTGAGTGAGCCCTCCATGCTCATCATCTTCGATTATTCCCACGCCCCCAGGCCAAGCAGTTAACTTGTCTTTTGAAGCTTCGTCATTTTGGCGGAATTCGTGCTGCGGTGGCTTGATTATTTTGCCCGGTTGATTCGTTGCACCCACCCGAATCCTGATTTTTGGCCCGGAATTGCCCAAGCGAACTGTCATCCCGTCCACAACTGACACCTGAGCGATCGGTCTATCATTTACATAAGTGCCGTTAGCACCAAAATTAATAATTTCCCAGCCATTGACGTGATTCCACAGCTCTACGTGGTGGCGGGAAACTACAGCGCTGTAAATAATTACATCATTGTCGTTCGATCGACCGATCCGAACCACCGATTCGGATTCAAAACACCAACTTTGAACCGGGACAGACTGGATAGGATGTAACAGAGTTAAGGTAATCACTGATGTTTTGACACTCCACCGCCAGACAGAAACGGGGATACTTCTAGAGAGATTTTTTGGGATAAAACTACAAAAAATTTGATTTTTAAAGGCGTCGTCAGTGGGCCACTATTCCCTCGCTCTGCCGTAAAAGTCGAACTTTTGGCTGCTTGAGGCATTTGAACCAACTTTTGAGGGTTAGCTTTTGGCGCAGGCGCCAATTTTTGCTGTCCTCGGTAACAACCAAACACGATGTTATTAATCGGGTGAACTTCCCCATCATTGACAGAGGTCTCAACCGCTTGATTAATTAGATCTCGGATGGAGCGATTGCGCCGGTGGCTGAGTCGCTCCATTCCATGCGCCAAATAACCATTTTCCCGCTGACCAACGAGAGCATTTAACTCAGACCCACGTTGGTTGCACCGCTGATTCGAGTTCTCTATCGGGCGACAGTCAACGATCGACGAATCGCTGTTCGTGGAGACAGAAGTTAACCGATTATTAATCCTGGGGTCTCTAGATAAAATACTTGTTGGTTGTATCTGAGATGTTGCACCATTCTGAATCAGTCTTTTATGAACAGGCAAGATGCCTGTTCCACAAGAAAATTCACTCTTTGTGGAACAGGCATCTTGCCTGTTCTTGAGAATGGTGCAAGATGTGAGTTGTATCAAACAGCATAGGTCTTTTTGAGTTGCTAACATTTTCCTTATTGATGCGATACCTTTAAAATACAATGCTTTGAGCAGCACTTGAATTTAGAGCGACAACGCCTCAATCTCTCACATGGAAAATACAGATCGACCTTCCTCGCGCGCGACCCCCAAATGCGATCGGCAATCAGTCGCAGGGCGAGCGGGAAGGCCAAACTTCAGCTCAAATCTGAGTCGGGCGGCTCCGGGTTCGGCCCTGGCGGGACAGATTCTTGCCTTTGCCGCTTCAACTCTGCAACTTTTTCTTGAGCTACATCCCTGACTTCGAGAGCTTTATCTTGGAATTTTTCCGCCAAACTTTGAGCGCCCCGCTTCACACCTGCCACATTTTTGAGAGTTCTGTCGAAATCTTCATGTAAAAACTCTGCTACCAGACCGACTTTTTTGTGCAGTCCCTCCGCGTACTGGACTGGCTCCGATACAGCAGCTTCAGAGACGATCGCCCGCTTGCTGCCGATGGTCGAAATAGCTGCCACAGGTAACAAGTAAATGTCGTCTAAAACACCGCGCCAGCCGCTCGATTTAAATAGGTAGTGGGTGACTGAACCCGTGCGGACATCGAATAGGTAGTCAACCACTGCACCTGCCTGATTCCCAGCGTCCGTGAGCACCTCAAGCCCGATCGGACAAACAGCTTGTTCCGGCTGATGCAATTCCGGCAGTTCCGGGTTAATGGTGACAAAAACATTTTCCCCCACCGTATCAACTTGCGCCCAAGCGAACCAAGTTTTTTTGCTGCCCAAAAGTCCCGACTTGCAAGTAAAGCCGATCGCCCGCTGGGAGTGAGCATCGAGCCAAATCCGATCTACCCTGCCGACCTCTTCCGCCGTTCTGCGGTCGATCGTGCGGCGGTTTAGCAGTTCGCTGCGCCTAACAATCTGTGGTGATGTACTCATAAATAAACTCCTGAGTGCCGCCTTTGAAAAATGTCGATCGTCCAAAGAAGCAGATTTAATATTCTTCTTCCGAATAATGGCGATTATTATCTGCCTCGGTTAACTCCTCCTCTTCCCTGGAAGTGCCAACTTCTTTTTGGTCGGGAACAGGAATCGTGCTAATGTGCACGCCGCCCGAGGGAGCGTTAATTTCCTTAGCCTCCCTGGGCTTGACGCTAAGAAGTCCTAACTGGACTGAGGACGGATTCGGGCCTACGTTGATTTGAATTTTCGGCCCTGAGCGAGCCAAGTGAACGATCAGACCGTCCACAATGGGAACCTTAGCGATCGGCTTACCATCGAGGTAAGTGCCGTTGGTACCTAAATTGATCAGTTCCCAAGTTATGCCGCTGCGCCGCAATTCGATGTGGCGACGAGAAACCACAGCGCTAAAAAGAACGACGTGGTTTTCGGTCGAGCGCCCGATCCGGACGACCTGCTCGTCTTCAAAGATCCAACTGCGGACGGGTATAGACTGGAGTGGATGTAGCAAGGTCAGCTTAATCACATTGGCAGCATTGAGTTTTGGTAGAGCGCCTTAAGATGCGATTTTAGATTTTAGACTTTCGATCGCCCAATCCAAACTCGATCTAAGAGATTTGAAATAAAAACGTAACCAGGTCTCCTTTGCCCAGAGAGATGCGGTCTCCCGGTCGCAACCGATGGCGGTTTCCCTTGGGTAGCGGAGTATTGTTGACGTAAGTGCCGTTGGAACTGCCTACATCTTCTAGGTAGCAAGCATCTCCCTCCACCCGGAGATTTGCGTGTACCCGAGAAACTATCTCAGAATTAGCAAATCCCGAAACATCAATATCCGGCGGCACTAAGTCATTTGGCTTGCCTATGTGAACCACAGCCAGACTGTGAGGCAATTCCATCGGCGTATTTGTCTGAACGTGTAGCAGGCGCGCCGACTGCTGTTGCAGTTGAGTTTTAGCTACACCTGGTGGCTGTGGGCCCGGAACCGGAGGAGAGATAGTTACTGGTGTTGCCACCGATTCAGTTGTAACAGGAACCGAGGGCGAAGGCGGGGGATCTGGAATCGTCGGAATGCTGGCAGGAGTTTTTTCCAAGTTAAGCCCCTTATTCAGGGTAACTAGAGGTTCCATTGGCATCAGGGGATCGGGTGGCAATAAATCCGGCGCCGGTGAGGATACCACTGTGGGGCCTACAGGCGAGGGGGACGGTACTGTCACCTCAACTTCTGGAACTATGGAACCCGGACGCAAGTTAAAGCCACACTGGCCGCAAAATGCTGCATCTGTCTGAACTGCTGCACCGCAGTTCGAGCAACTTGCGGTAACAGGTAAAGGCGTGTAGCAAGCCTCACACTGGCTGGCCCCGTCGGGGTTCTGGTGATTGCAATTGGGACAGACAATCATCGATTTCTCCTTGCTATCGGCCAGATTTTCAAATCAGCCTCATAAAAATACTCGTGTATATGGTCAAATTTTAACTTTAACCGCCACAATTCTTATATTGCTTCGCTAATACTAGCAACTGAGCTGACGCCGTGACGTTAGCTGTGATGGGCAAGATTGAGTTAGTGATAATGCTGAGTGTGTTGGCACGCTTGCGGCTCTGTCGGCTATTTTACTGCTTCGCCAGCCGCGGCATCGAGCAGCCACCAAAGTTGGCCCTCTGGTTGAACGAGTCTGGCTGGATAAGTCATTTCGTCGGCTGCAGGGGCAAAAATTTGAGCAAGGGCGGGTTGTTTGCTGGCTCCTGCGACCATGAAGATGACGCACCGGGCCCGGTTGATTAAGGGGACTGTAAAGGTAATGCGGGGTTGACCGTCTTTGTTGCCTACAGTTACTAGGGCATCCCGGACTTCCAAGGCTGCTGTGCCGGGAAATAGAGAGGCTGTGTGGGCGTCGTCTCCTATGCCCAAGAGAATGATGTCGAAGGCAGGAAACTCGCCCTCGGATACTTTGAAGAACTGCTGCAATTCGGTTTGGTGCGCTGCAGCGTCGGCTGCGGGGTCGCCGGCGCCTGTGGGCATGGGGTGGATGTTGCTGGCGGGGATATTCACTCGATCGAGCCACGCGAGGCGCGCCATTTTTTGATTACTGTCTGGGTGTTCTGGGGGAACGTAGCGTTCGTCGCCCCAGAAAACGTGAATTTTGTCCCAAGGCAGGTCTTGGACACAGAGCGCTCTGTAGAGGGGTTCGGGTGTGCTTCCGCCCGCTGCGGCGATCGTACAAATTCCGCGTTCCGCTATGGATTCCGAGATTTTCGACAGCACAATCTCCAGCGATCGATCTATTAGTTGTTCCCGATTTGCTAATACTTCAACTACTTTTTTCATTAATTTCCTCTCAACTTTCCTATTCGTGTTATTCTCAGCAATTGCCAATTTTACCTTGACATTTTGGTTTGAGGTCGATCGGCTGACAGATCCGGCAGACCGGGCACAGCATCCCATAAAATTTTATCATCTTATGCCCCTTGATTTAAGGCAAGCAAGACATATTTCTACCAGTGCTTTATGGATTTTCACCTGTTGCATTGAGCTTTCGCAACTTTCAATCAAAAGTTCGATCGTACTGGGAGCATCTCTACATAAAGTAAAAAGCGTTTTTTGGGAGTGCGATCGTCCCGAACCGCAAAGTCTCTAAATATAGCGAGCCGGACGATCGCACACCGACAGTAAAAGCCAAACCGAGATGCTCCCGATCGCACTTACTCCGGCATAGCAAAAATAATCAAGATCGATGTGGTAGACTAGGAAAAATAGTTTTAAATCCGCACGATCGGATGGAAGCAAAACTATGTCAATTTTTAAGCGATTTCCTACATCTGTCCGCTATCTGATAGCGCGGTTGCGCCACTGGACCCAACCGGCGGTTTGGGCTCCCCTAGCCGTGCTCTGTGCAGGGGGGTTATTTATCTGGGAGGTCTCTGTAAACCCAGAAAGGTTGAGCATAGATGGCGAAGAAGAAGTAGCCACAAACAATCCAGCTTCGCTATCGGGACTATCTGCTGAAGATACCGCCATTGCGGCTGAAATCGACAGCTCACCAGTGCTAGTCAATCAGTTTAATGGCTCTACTGCTTCTGAACTGAACTTGTTAAATTCATCAGTAGTAAAAAGCCAAGGTTTATTCGACGAACTTCGAGATCGGGGCTTAGAAACTCCTCAGCCATCTTCCGCCCCCAAGGGAGTAGGAAGCAGCGGATTTTTCCCCTTGCCAAATTTAGCAACTCCTGCTGTCGAGGCCGGAAACAATAACCCCCAAAATTCCAGCTTACCAAGTTCAAACGCCACATCAGCATTGAGTTTATCTGGCAGTGGCAGACTGACTTCCGGGATAAAAACGATGATCAAGCCTGAGTCTGGGGGTACAGCAACAGCAACTTTATCGCAGGCGTCGAGTGATGCTAATTCAGATAAACAAAACGAAAATTCTCTGCCTTTGAGTCCGCTGCAAGCAGCTATGAAAAAATACGTCGTTGCTAACACTTCGGCAACGGTAGCGGAGGCTGAGAAAACTGCAGACTCGGCTAGATTGCTCGATCGACCTGCTTCCGATCCGGCAGCAGTAAATGCGACAAATTTGCTCCCAACGACCGCTAAAGCTCAAGCTGGAGCAAATCCTGTGAATGTTCCCACAGCACTTCCCCCACTTGTGGCTCCGACAACTGCTGTGAGCAAGGAATCTCAAGAATTCTTAAACCCCACAGCTACAGTCCCTGAACCCTTGGCTGGATTAAATTCCCGAGTACCGAGCCTCCCCGAAATTAATGCAGGCGCTCCAACGGTGGCTTTGCCGAAAAATCCCTACCAAACTAATTTATCTGGCTCAGGCTTCGCACCTGAAGTTCAACCTGCGGCACTTCCAGTAGCCATACCTTCGCCAACACCTCTACTTCCAAATGTCGGTCAATCTCCCTTTGGGAGTGGGATTGGGGGAAGCAAGATAATTAGCCCTCAATTCTCTCCCAATTCAGCGAATTCTCAATTTCAAACACCTCCACCGAGTCAGCTTAATTTGCCACAGCAGCCTAACTTTGGAGTTGTTCCCCAAAACACAAATCAGGGCGTGCAGCCCATTCAACCTCAAACTTTTGCTACACCCCGCTCCCTGGCTCCAGGACGCTACATTGGCGGTGGCGAAATCAATACTTTTTCTAATCCTTAAATGAAGGAAGTTCGGCCCCGAAAACGATATTATCAATTCCCCATACTTCGGCTACGCGGTTGCTGCCCTTCGACTTGGGTTCTCCTGAGCGGAGTCGAAGGACTTGCCTAGCCGAAGGGAAGAGAGCCGAAGGCAGTCGAAGGGCTGTACAAGTTCCCAATTACCCATTCCCAATGTTAGTGGTAAAACTTACCTAGCGGCTGCCCGCACCAACAACAATCCCCCGATACCCAAGCCAAACATTATCGGCAGCCAAGCCGACAGAATCGGAGTCAAAACAGCTTTCACGCCCATAGAACTGGTGATGAAAGAAAATACGTAGTAAGTAAAAATCACAACTACGCTAATACCAAAACTCGTTCCTCGGCCGGAGCGGCGCGGTTGAGTTCCCAAAGCGGCTCCCACTAAACCAAATACCATGCACACGAAAGGAAAAGCATATTTTTCTTGAATTCGCACCTTTAATTTGCGAATTTGCGGTTCGTCGCCACTGTTTTTAAGGATATCCAAACGCTCTAAAGCTTGGGCAATGTTCATTTCCTTGAAATCCCGCGCTCTAGCAGCTAAATCTAAGGGCGTGCGGGGGAGTTGCAATTGCTGGTGTTGAAACCTAACTATATTGCGGTAAGAGCCATCCGGAGCTACTATATAAGCGGTTCCGTTGAAAAAATCCCAGGTATTTTCTGAGGGATTCCAAGTAGCGGATTCTGAAGAAACGATTTGATTGAGGCCTGGGGTGGAGCGATCGATAATTGTTAAACCTTTCATTTGTTGGCCGTCAAATTGTTCTGCATAAAAAAAGCGGGCGAGGATTTCGTCGCCGCCTTTTTCTGGTTTGCGAAATTCTGTGTAGATAATATTTCTATCTTGAAATATCGGTTTTTCTCGCTTCAGGGCTCTGTCTAAAGTCAGAGTAGCTCTGTAGCTGGCGGCGGGTACGACTAACTCTTGCAAAGCAAAGGTGAAGCCGGCAACAATTAAACTCATAATCACTGCAGGCAGTATCAATCGGTAAACGCTAACTCCGCAACTGCGGAGGGCGATGAGTTCGCTGTCGCTGGACATTCGGCTGTAGGCCATTAAGGTTGCTAGCAGCATTGACATGGGGAAAGCCAATACTACGAAGTAGGGAATTTGCAGGAGAAAAATTTCTATGGCGGCGCTGTAGGGGAGGCCGGATTCTGTTACTCTGCGGACTAATTCAAATAAGGCTCCAACTGTGACGGCGACGGATGTAAAGAGTCCGACGCCAAAGAGAAATGGGCCGATTAGTTCTTTGGTAATGTACCAGTCCATTACTGAAATTCTCGGCAGCCAGTTGATGGGATTCAAAGAATTGGATATTGCTATTTTCATAGTTGCGCGTTCTCGCCGATTGCTCCTCAATTTAAAATCTAAAATTCTGCGGTTTGCCGAGTGCCTTCAAAAGACTATCGCACGAAGCTGTCGCCCAAGTAATACTGCCGCACTAAAGGGTTGCTGTAGAGTTCTTCTTCAGCCCCGGAGGCTAAAATTTGGCCGTCTCGCATGATGTAGGCTCGATCGGTAATTTCGAGGGTTTCTCGGACGTTGTGATCTGTGATGAGGATGCCGATTTTGCGATCGCGCAGTTTAGCAATAATGGTTTGAATTTCGTCTACGGCGATCGGATCGACGCCTGCAAACGGTTCGTCTAAAAATAGGAACATGGGCCCGTCTCGCCCTGCAGCTAAGGCTCTGGCTAGTTCAGTCCGCCGCCTTTCTCCCCCCGATATTTGAATTCCCAAACTGGATGCTATTTTTTCTAAGCGAAATTCTTGCAATAGGAAATCGACTCGCTCGCGCCATTCCCAGCGCGGCACTTGAGTTTGTTCTAAAACTAACAAAATGTTGTCCCGCACGCTCATGTTTCGGAAAATGCTTGCTTCTTGAGCGAGATAGCCAATTCCCAAATGCGCTCGCTGGTGCATCGCCAATTTAGTGATGTCTAAATCGTTTAGCCAAACGGTGCCTTGATTGGGTTTTTCTAATCCGGTTGCTATGTAAAATGTTGTGGTTTTGCCGGCACCGTTTGGGCCTAGCAATCCTACGATTTCTCCTTGGGCTACTGACAGGTTGACGCGACTGACTACATTGCGCTTTCCGTAGGATTTGTGAATATTTTCGAGTACAATTTTCATTTTCGCTCCCGGCAACCTCTACAAGCTAAATTTCAGACTGCTGCTTTGTGCGATCGAGTCTCTAATTTAAATTTTACCTTTTCAAGTTTGTGAGTTTTATAAGGACGAAATTTCGCATCTATCCCAAGTAGTATGTTTTGGCTGAGGCGAAATTTCGCTGCTGCGAGCCACTGTTACCGGGGGGCTGTAGTTGGACGTGGGGAGCCAACTGCATTTTGGGCGGCCGCATCTTGTTCGGGGGCAACCAGATAGACAGATTCTACCTGTCCTGGGTTGTCTGGCAGGGCAATAAACCGCCCTTCGTCGATGAGGTATGTTATGGTTTCGCCGCGCAGGCTGTTGCCCTGCTGCAATACGTAAACATCTCCGCTGAGAATGATCCGGCGCTCGCGGCTGAAGTATTGAGCTTGAGCTGCGGTTGCTTGTATTTGGCGGGCTGGATAGTTGATTTGGACGTTGCCGCGGGCTGTCACGATGCCGGTTTTGGAGTCGGCTTCTTGAATGTCCGATCGCACACTGAGAGTGCGGGGCGGGGCGACTTGCGGGTAGGTGGGAGAGGCGATCGCGCCTGCCAGAGTGAGGGGCAACAGCAGCGATAATCCTTTGAATATTCGCGAATTAAGTAGTTTAGCGGAGAGCATCATAAGCTTGGAGCCTCAATATTTGTGAAATTGCTGAAGGGCATTATCTCCAGTTAGATATTTTATCTTAACGGCCAGAAAGATTCCCGTGAGGTCGATCGATTGACCCGATAGTCTCAACCAATTATCCTAGCAAGACAACAGCGAATTTAATTGGTTATTTTGCTGAGTGGCTACGACTGTCTTAACCGCGAACGGGCAAGATACTCGTTCCACAGTAAATTAATCTGCTTGGGCAGCCGGCAAGAAAGCCACCCCTCCTCTGTGTAGGGGCCAAGTATACTGCACCCTAATACAAACATTTATTTAACTTTTTGGTACTTTGATAATTTGCGGCAATTGCAAGCCTGCAACTTCTTTACCTGCGAACAACGGTTGAAATTTAGCTACTTCTTCCGGGCCAGCTTGTTGCAAAGCGCTCAAAAGTTTAGCACTTTGTCCGAGCAACTCTTCAAGGGCAATTCCGGCATAACTCGGCTGATAATAACTGATCCGATTTATTCCTTCTCCCAGCAAGATTACCGCACCGCGCCAGTTTTGATTTCCTAAGTGATAAAGTGCTACCGCAATTTGCAATATTCCCTGATAAAATCTTTTTTCCGGGTCGCCGGCTTCCATCCACAATGCCTCGAAAGTATCGTGAGAAGCGTAAAATTCTTGGCTGTTAAACTGTTCAATACCTTGCCAAAATTCGAGCGGAATTTCCTCTATCATTCGATTGGAGATTAGGGATTTTCGATTGCGGATGTGTGTTTGAGTAGGCGGCGATCGATTTTTTTTTATAGCTCAGTCTTAAAAATAGGAAAAATAACGACCTGTTTTCAAAACTACTGCCATTTAACGACCGCCTACTTAACCGATTACATAGTCTCTCTGACAGATTGAATCTGATCCATTCCTATTTCCTGATTAGTTCCAGCGAAATCGTTGTCTGGCGTCAAAAATAACATACAGTGACACTCTTTACGCTCGCGCATGGGAATGCAGGGACAGTTCCAGTAGGCGGCTTTTACTTCGGCTTCTTTATCTTCGTAATGGCGACAAGGGCATAAGGGAGCGCCTAGTTCATCCTTGTGTTTTGCTAGTCCTTCTATGACGACAGCAGTGACAGAAGGCTCGGAACAAAAGTAAGTTCCGGTGCGCTTGGCGTAGGTTTCGGAGAAATTCTTCATCGCCTCCAAAGTTTTTTCGTTGGAGAGTTTAGATTTTTCTGTTGTGTTCATAGTTTAGGATCGGAGTTGAGGATGCTACGAGCTTTTGACAATTGTAGCGCAGAATGTGATTTTAAACACTGGTATATTTCTGTTTAGTTACAAGGAAGAAAACCTTGACAAAGATTGAGTTTTAGGTTGTTGGTTTTTTAGTGGTTTTTGTCTATCCCGGAGGGTGCGGGAAACTTGTGGCAGAGCGGGTTGTTGGAGCTGCCAAAAGACTTGGGCGATCGATCGCCCTCAACAATCATCCCCCAAAGGGGATAAAAATCGGATAAGATAGCACGGCGCTCTTTCTGTGACGGCTATAGGCACGGCATCTGATGGCAACTTCCCCGAACCGCACCGGCACCCGCGATCGAAAATCTCCTCCTTCTGGGCTGATTTGGCCGGCTGACACCGAGTTAGTCGGATTAGTGTTTGAATTGACTCCCCGCGCTGCTAGCTATCTGTACGCGCAGTATGCTATAGGTTTGCACGCTTGGTTTTTAGGTCAAGTACACCAAACTGACCCGGATTTATCGCAACTTTTGCACGATGAACAGTCAGAAAAAGCCTTTACTATTTCGGGATTGGAAGGTGATTTGCTCCCTGGCGGCAAAGAATTTCAGCTTTTGGGCGATCGAATTTATCGCTGGTACGTAACAGGACTTTCAAAGCCAGTAGTGCAGTGGCTGAGTCAGTGGCTGCAAAATTTGCCCCAAGAAATAGATTTGCGAAATGCTCCGCTGCTAATTCGCTCTTGGGATATTGCTTTTGCTCCCACAACTTACCAGCAATTATTAACAGCAGAACGCCCATTGTCGCCAACTATCAAACTTAGTTTTGTGACTCCTACAAGCTTTCGTAGCAAAGGCCATCACTTCCCTTTGCCAGTTCCCGAAAATGTTTTTCACAGCTATTTGCGCCGCTGGAATAACTTTTCGGGGGTAAATTTTGACCAAGCAGAATTTTTGAATTGGATTGATGAAAATGCAATTATTAGCCGCCACAAATTGGAGTCGCAAAAGGTAGCGGCGGGCAAAAAAGGCATGGTAACGGGATTCACTGGGGCTGTGGAATTTGGGCTAGGGCGATCGGCTCACAATCGTCCTGATTTTGTACAATTATTTTATGCTTTGGGGCGGTTAGCGCCTTACTGCGGCACTGGCCACAAAACAACTTTTGGATTGGGACAAACGCGAGCACAATGGTTGACAGAATCGCTACCTGAAGTGTCGATACAAAGCGTATTGGCGGCGCGAATAGATGAATTGACACAGAAGTTTATGGCGCACAGAAAGCGTACAGGCGGAAATCGGGCTGCTGAGGTTGCTGAAACTTGGGCGACGATTTTGGCGCGCCGGGAGTTCGGGGAATCTTTGTTTAATATTGCTGCTGATTTGGAAATGCCTTATGAAACTGTGAAAACTTACGTGAAGTTGGCAAGAAGGGTTTTGAAAGTGGAGGATTAGCGCGAATTTGTTGACTGTTGACTGTTGACTGCTGACTAATGACTTTTAGTGAATAGATATATGTCGTCTCGCTGATATTTTAGTTGAAATTGAGGGGTGTTTTTTAGTTGAGTTACTAGGTTTTCAACAAAATCTCGATCGCTCATCCAGCCAGGATATCTGAGGTTCAGCAATACATAATCAAATTCTGCGAGATTTGCAGGTGGCGCGTTAGCGTGAGTTAATCTTACTACAGGGCGGTGCGCTAGGTGCGGAGCAATCTGAGAAGTTGTTAAAACACTGCCTTTGGTTTCAACAAGAGAAATTGCCTCTCTGGTAGCGGGCAAAGTGTCGATCCCATTTAAATAAATAGTCCAAAAATAGCCGTATTTCGCTAAAGCTAAGAAAGCAATCAACGACCAAACTACAATGACTCTAGGCAATGGATAATTAGGAATTGGCAATCTCTCAAATATTGTCTTTCCCTTTTGCTGATTGCTAGCTGCTAAACTGGAAATTACGGCAACCAACAAAAACGGCAATATCGGCACAGAATATTGATGAACTAAATCCCGCTGAGCGGGCCTATCGGAAAGAATATTCATCGCCAACATCGGTACAGCACTAATTAAAGATGACAGATAACGCGGGGACAGCCACCAAATTACTGGTAATAGCAATAAGGCTAAATATTCAAAAGTCTCTAGAGAAAAAAAACGCTCTAAAACTAGATTGGGTTTCACTATTAAATTAATAGCAATTTCAAAAACCGAGTTTCCCAAATATTGATAACGCGCGATTCCCGCGTGTTCTCTTCCCTGATTAAAATACGGTATAACTGCCTGAGTAGCTACCAGGAACCAACCCGCGCCTAGAAATAGAGCTATGAGCCCACAATTGCGTTTTTTCTCAAAACACAACAGCCACAAACCCATCGCTGCCACAGTTAAAGATAGCACGGCTTTGCAGCTCAAAACTAATACAATAGCAGCACAAAACCACAAGATTTTATTCAGCCTCGCGGCTAAGGTTGCTGCTAGCAGTGCTGGTAAAGCAATTACTTCTGGGTGGAAGTCGAAGAGATTGACATTAAATACTAATGGATACAGGAGGTAAATACAGGCGATCGCCCCAGATATGCTATTATTTAATCCGGCTTGACGTGCTAAACTCCAACTCGGCCAAGCACCTAAAGCTAGGGAAACAGCTTGCACTAAAAAAAGCCAGTGAACATCGGGATATATTTTGTAAAGTAAAGCTAGTGGATAGAAAATAAAAGCGGCGTGATCGCCCCAAATATTTATTGCCATTAAAGAGGAAAATGGCGTTTGATTTTGGGAGATTAAATAAATTGCTTGGTCAAAAATTGCTAAGTCGAATACAGTTGACTGAAACAAAGCGTGCCGCG
This sequence comes from Microcoleus sp. LAD1_D3, assembly GCF_036702135.1. Lineage (NCBI taxonomy): Bacteria > Bacillati > Cyanobacteriota > Cyanophyceae > Oscillatoriales > Microcoleaceae > Microcoleus > Microcoleus sp. LAD1_D3. The sequence continues at coordinate 13,230 of NZ_JAUBSB010000017.1, forward strand.
CGCTGCTGGCGGTAAATAAGACTATCGTTGTCACGACAATCATTAAAAATACTGGATGAGATTTTAGGGATTTTAAAGTTAGCATTTTATTGGTTTAATCAGCGATTCGTTTAAATAGCAGAACTTGGTTTTTTTGATAAGTTAAGTGAAAATCGGGAGATTTTTTAAGTTGATTTGCTAAGGTATCACCAATTTTTTCAGTATCAGGCCAGGGATGGCGCAGGTTTAATAATATGTATTGAAATTCAGCTAAATTTCTTTGGGGAGAAATTTGTGAAAGCAATTTTACTATTGGGCGGTGGGCAAAGTGAGGGGCAAGTCTATTATCGGTTAAAATACTGCTTTGCGGTTGAACTTGTGCGACTGCTTAGCGTGTAGCTGGCCAGGTATCTAGTCTATTTAGGTACAGATAAAAATCTTTATATTCGCTCACCCAGAGGAAAATTAGTAATGACCAAATTATCATGATTCTCGGCAATTGAATTCCTTGCCAAAGTTGAGAAATTCGGAAGTTTTTAAATTGTGGCAGATTGACCCATGTTAAAAACTGTTGCTTATTTGCTTTCTCCTCTTCCTTGTTGCCTTTTATTTCTTCCCTGTTCCTTGTTTCTTCCTTCGCGATTACTGCTAAAAATAAAAATGGAATTACAGGCACTGAATACTGATAGGCTAAGCTGCGTTGAAATGACAAGTCAGAGAGGATATTGATCAGCAGGGTAGGGAGGGCAGGAATTAGCGCTGTTAAATATTGTAAGCGTAGTTTGCCGGAAAATGGCAATAGCAGCCAAATCACAGGTAAGGTGAGGAGAAATAAATATTTGAATGTATCGAAGGAAAGAATTTTTCCTAATACTAACTGTGGTTTTAATATGAGATTGATGATAATTTCTAGTACGGATTTGCCTAAATAGCTGTAGCGCCCGACTCCAGCGACTTCGCTGCCGCTAAAAAAGGGGATGATTTTCTGGGAAGCTATCAAAAACCAAGCTGCACCTAGCAAAAGTGCGATCGCCCCGCATCGTTGCTTTTTTTCACAAAAAAACAGCCACAAACCCATAGCAACAACGGTTAGGGACAAAACCGCCTTGCAACTGAGAACTAACACAATAGCGGTACAAAACCACACAAGTTTATTTAAACGTGCCGCCAAAATTGCTGCCAAAAGTGCGGGTAAAGCGATTACTTCCGGGTGAAAATCAAATAAATTGATGTTAAATACCACCGGATAGAGCAAATAAATCAATGCGATCGCACGGGATTGTTCTTGATTTAAACCTGCCAAACGCGCTAAACTCCAGGTAGGCCAAGCCCCCAGGGATAATGTAACTGCTTGTACAAACAGCAGCCAATGCACATCCGGGTAAATTTTGTACAGCCAAGCTAGCGGATAATATATTACCGCTGCGTGATCGCCCAAAATATGAATCCCCATTAAAGAAGAAAAAGGCGTTTGGTTTTGGCTGATCAAGTAAATTGCTTGGTCAAAAATTCCCAAATCGAAAGCAGTTGATTGGAATAAAGCGTGCCGTAAACTGCTACACAAAAAGAAAATTGCCGCAGCAGTAGCGATCGCCCAAACCAAACTCGACGGTAGCTGCGATCGACCTTCCTCTATATTTTCGGCGATCGAAACACTGATGTCCTCACGGTCATCAGCAAAATTTTCCCTATTCTGCATGAAATCTGGCACTAGGTGGTCACTCAAAATATGATTCCATCGAATGTGCTTTCCACGCAATAGTTAACCACTAATTTTTATCCCCGCAATCGTAATATTAGAATAATCCACAAAACCTTAAAAAATTGTGAAAGCAATAACTCTTCTCGGCTCCACAGGCTCCATCGGCACTCAGACTCTGGATATTGTAGCTCAATACCCCGACAAATTTCGGATTGTCGGGTTAACCGCCGGACGAAATGTAACGTTGCTGGCCCAGCAAATTCGCCAGTTTCGACCGGAGATTGTCGCGGTTTGCGACGAAGATAAATTACTGGAATTGAAGGAGGCGATCGCAGATCTCGACCCTCAACCTATTTTACTTGCTGGCGAGTCAGGCGTTGTCGAAGTTGCCCAATACGGCGACGCTCAAGCCGTCGTCACCGGCATAGTTGGCTGCGCCGGTTTGCTGCCAACAATTGCGGCAATCAAAGCAGGTAAAGATATTGCCTTAGCCAATAAAGAAACATTAATCGCAGGGGGCCCCGTTGTCAACCCCTTAATCGAAAAATACGGCGTTAAAATATTACCGGCTGACTCGGAACATTCGGCAATTTTTCAGTGCCTCCAAGGTGTTATGGTTGGCGGGTTGCGACGAATTATTCTCACGGCTTCGGGGGGTTCTTTTCGAGATTTGCCGATCGACAAATTAGCCGCAGTAACAGTAGCCGATGCTTTGAAACATCCGAATTGGTCGATGGGGCAGAAAATCACGATTGATTCTGCTACTTTGATGAATAAAGGATTAGAAGTAATTGAGGCTCATTACTTGTTCGGGATGGATTATGACGACATTGATATTGTCATCCATCCCCAGAGCATAATTCACTCGTTAATTGAGTTGCAAGATACCTCTGTTTTGGCGCAATTGGGCTGGCCGGATATGCGATTGCCGCTGCTTTATGCTTTGTCTTGGCCGGAGCGAATTCATACAGATTGGGAACGGCTGGATTTGGTGAAATCTGGGGATTTGACTTTCCGAGAACCCGACCACGAGAAGTATCCTTGTATGCAGTTAGCTTATGCGGCGGGACGTGCGGGCGGTTCGATGCCGGCGGTGCTGAATGCGGCAAACGAACAGGCGGTAGCGCTATTTTTGGAGGAGAAGATTCAGTTTTTGGATATTCCGAAGTTGATTGAGAAGGCGTGCGACAAACATCAAACCGATAACTGTGAAAGTCCAGGTTTAGACGATATTTTGGCTGCGGATCGGTGGGCGCGGCAGGAAGTTTTGGCAGATAGTATGGAATTGGGCGATCGTATTCTTTCGGTTCGCTAATTGTATCAGCAGAATTGCACTTACCCACAAGCCCGCCGGGGAATTAATTCCCCGTCTCATAGCTAAAGTCGGTTCAAATTGAGATGTTGCACCATTGTCAATAAGTTTTTTATGAACGGGCAAGATGCCCGTTCCACAAGAAAATCTACTCTTTGTGGAACAGGCCGGAAAGCCGGTTCTTGAGAATGGTGCAAGATGTGAGTTCAAACCGACTGCCCAGCCTTAATAAATATTCAGTTTTCTTTGAGAGGACTTTAGCTATGAGACAGGGGTTTCCCCCCCTGACCGACTATGCCAAAAAGTGCAAAATATCGGCAAAACCCTATAAAAAATTGACCAGACTTTAGCCTTTTATAGACTCACTCCCAACTTTGGCTGCAAAATCAGCCGCACTCATCTTTTCGTACATTTCAAAAGGTTGGTGAATCCAAGGATTGTCAGCCAAATAATCTACATAATAATCCGGCTTTGCAACAGAACAAGCCTTGTACCAGAGTACAGCAGTCCGAATTTCCTGAATATCCTCGCCGTAGCGACTCTTCAGCCAAGCGATACCTTGCTCTAAACTAATTCCCGAATCCACCAAATCGTCAACCAGGAGAATGCGGCTGCCCAAATTATCGCCCACCATTGTCAAATCGCGGGCAAACTCGATCGCACCCCGAACTTTTCCCTCGGCCCCACCATAGGACGAGGCAGCTAAAATCGCCAGAGGTTTGTCGAAAATCCGCGACAGAGTATCTCCAACCCGCAGCCCTCCCCTCGCCAGACAGACAATGCGATCGAATTTCCACTGAGATTCCTCAATTTTTACAGCCAAATCCTCAATTTTCCGATGGTACTCAGGCCAAGAAACGTAAAGGTCACTCATTCCTAATATTATTGAAATATCAAAGGTATTATTAATTATTTTGGGGAAAATGACATGGATGCAGAGGAACTTCTCAGACGGTATGCAGCCGGAGAACGGGTTTTTCACAAAGTAGACATGGCCGGCGTCAATATGTCAAGGACAAATTTGCGCGATATTGACCTGAGTCACGCTAATTTAAAAGGTGCAAATTCGATCGGTCTCACCCTCTACAGAGCTAATCTGTATCAAGCAGATATCAGCCAAGCCAACCTCTCCCAAGCCAACCTCATGTCCGCTAATTTTGGCGAATGCGACGCGGTGGGAGCGAACTTGAGCGGAGCCATCTTGCGGAGTGTCGTGTTCAGCGGGGCCGATTTAACGGGGGCGAGTCTCAGGGGTGCAGACATGAGAGATGCAAACCTTCAGGGGGCAATTTTGATTCAAGTTTATGCAGTTAACGCTAACTTGCAAGGTGCCAACTTGACAGAAGTAAAACTTTGCGGAATCAACCTCAGTAAAGCAAATTTAACCGACGCGAACTTAACACAAGCTGACCTTAGCCGTGCTAACTTAACTCAAGCAAATCTGAGCTGGGCAAATTTGACGGAAGCAAATCTGGAAAAAGCGGATTTGAAGGGAGCCGATTTGAGCGGAGCTAACTTGAGCTGTGCAAATCTCCATCAAGCAGATTTGAGCGGAGTTTCCCTTAAGGGAGCAAATCTCCGGGGAGCAAACTTGCATCAAGCTTCTTTGCGCGGGACAAATTTGAATGAAGCGAATCTGAGAGAGGCGATGATGCCTGACGGCAACATCTCTGAGTAAATAAGCTGCCCAAATAGAAGTTAAACCGCAGGGTGCTGGTGGCGCACCCTACATTTAGGCTAATGCCTGATTTTTTTAAGGGGATTTAATTCTGCGTTAATCTCAGGCGTCCAAAAATCGAGAGAAGCCCCGGACTCGTGTTGTGGAGAGGCAAAAATTTTAGAGTCTTGTTCAAGCTCCCAGATTCATCTGTGGAGTAAGTCTAAAATCTCAAATTGTTCGAGTGAGCGGGACTCCACGGTTCGACTGAGCGCTTGCCGAAGTCGAAAATCCAAAATCGACTGACAGTTCATTTAAAGAGGAGTGGCAAAAAAAATTGGCGATAATTTAATCTACAACTTTCAGCCAGCCCCGGCGAACGGCGTGGAGCAAGCGGTTGATGGCTGTTTGATCTTCTTCGGTAAGACAGTCATTTAACAGCGCTGTCTTGAGCTGTTGTCGGTGAGTGGGAGTCAGCAGACCGGAGTGATATACCTGAAAGACTAGCTCTGCAATAGTAAATTGAGGTAACAGCGTTTGGGTTTTCATCATGTGTTTTTTCTTTGAACTCACTTTTGACAGTATTGACTGATTTTTCCAAAATTTATGTGATTCAACTACGGGAGTAAATGTGATCGATTGGCTCTTGATGAGTGATTTGTGTCAGCCGAACTTGGGGATCGGATGTTTTCTTGATAGCCCTGCTACTTGAAACACAAACCCCGTCTCGATTCCTCGCTTGTGGCAACCCCCACATCTCTACTTTTGGTTAAGAAACGGTGACAAATAAATTAATATTTACCTATTAATAGATTACTAATGACTGCTAGCGAAATCGCTCGGCTTAATTCAACGTTAAACTTTTAGAGTATTTATAAAGCCGCTTTTACCTACATTTACTTAGTTTCTTGGTGTGGTCTTTGTTCCGTGGATATACTTAATAACCCCCCCAAACACCGAGACAAGTTTCCGACAGGAGCGGGCATCCGCCCCAAATTTTAAGCTCTAGTTCAAGCTCCCAGATTCATCTGTGAAGTCAATCTAAAATCTAAAATTTAAAACCTAAAATCTAAAATCTAAAATCTAAAATCTAAAATCTAAAATCGACTGACTGCTTAAAATCAAAAATCCCGGCTTCTTCAAGAAACCGGGTTGGAGCTTTTCTATCCACAATTTTTTTTGAGAGGGTTAATGGAGCGACCTATTCACGAAAATCTGATTGTTGGCAAAGCTTGACAGGAGAGAAAGTAGAAATACTCATCTCAACTTCTTGTGTGAGGGGACTAATCGGAAATCCTGACCCATCCGCGGCGGATGGCGTGCAGCAGGCGGTTGACTGCATCTCTGGCGTCTTCGCTGAGAGCGCTTTGGCAGAGTGCGCGCAGTCCGTGGCTTTCAGTGCGAGTCAGATTGCCGGAATGGGTGACTTGATAGAACAGTTCAGCGATCGCGCGATCAGATTTTAAAGTCAGAGCTTGCATGAAATCTCGTTGAACTCGACTATTATAATATCGAGCATTTGAGAATAGAGTAGGGTGATTGCAGTTGGCTAAGCGGTGTGATCGTTCTTGGCTCCATTTGTGACCGAAGTCTGCGAGTATACGTGAGTGAAATCACAAAAAACCAAAGACCTCGATCGCATAAGCTATAATTGGGGTGATAGCCTCTAGGCTAGACAAAACCTCGAAAAGCTCTGAACGCAAGGCTTTGAGTTCCAAATACCGCCGCGCAGGGGGAGTACGTCCGCTCAACATCGCAGCCTATGGACTTGGATAGCTGTGAAACTTTGGGTTTTAGACACTTGCAGCTTGCAGCTCAGGGCATAAAGTTGCGATCGGCGAACCACACCCTGAGATACAATAATTATAAATACTTCTATCCCATCTATAGGCAGGTAGATAAAAAAATGATAATGATTAGCTACTTTTCGGTTGCCTTAATCGTTTTTATTGTTTGGTTCAAAAGTTTTTGGAATGATACTGCGACATCTAAAAAAGACTTGATCTCTTGGATAGCCTTAATCCTCGGGCCTCTCTTTTGGCCTGTTGTTCTGCCCCTATCCCTTTTGCAAATTACCAGCAAAAAGTCGGTTGTAAAAACAGCTCAAGGCGATCAAGAATTATAATAAATTGTGGAAGTAACTGGCTTCAACATAGTGGGTTATCTCGTGCTAAATTATTCGGCGTGCATCACTCTTGGCAGCGAGTAATTTATCTTGTTTAATTGTAAAAATAAATGCAGCTCGAAGGTAGAATTCAATAAAAATTCTGAATCCTAAAACAGTATTTTTTTACCGATATCAAATTCTGCCTTCTGCTTTTTGACCCCGCCCAAAAACGGATACAAGTTTCCCACAGGAGTCGGCAGCAGCCCAAAACTTTAGGCTTTTGTTCAAGCTCTCAGATTCATCTGTCGAATAAATCTCAAATCTCAAATCGTTCAACTGAGCCAGATAGACTCAGCGCTCGCTGAACGTATCACACCGAAGTCTCCAATCGACTGAGGCCTACTTTTTTCTGTCACATCGTGAATTAATGGTGCGGCTCAGTCAAAATTGTTCAGTCAAAATTGTCAGACTCAAATTATCGGACAGCGACCGCAACATTTTTTTACTCAAAAATTATTTGCCACCTCAACCAAGCTCAAAATTAATATGTAATGTAACATAGCCTGTTGCTTGCAAAAATATAACTTCAGACGTATTTCCGCCTGCCGCTGACTAACTTAAGAATTTTTATACTTCCGGCTGCTACGTAGCATTAATCGAAGGTGGGAAAATCCTGGCGAGGCGTTAAAAAACAGCTAGGATGTTTGCTCTGTAACCTTTTCCAGCTCGCTCTTTTCAAATTGTAGCAGCTCTAAGTCAAAAATTGTAGAGTTCGTTTGCGTCTAAATTGCCTAAGTCTTACCGCAGTTAGATAGACAATTCAAGGCAGAGACTGCAATATGAAATAGGCAACAAAAACTGTTTCAAATCGCAAGTACGACTTATTTTGGGCGATCGAGCATCAGGAGTGTATAACCGGAGCCAGCTAAATTTTTAGAGGTGCGAGATGTTTGGGAACTTCTAAAAAAAAGTGCCGTCACGGTATCCAAATTCGTTATTTGCATAAAAAGTAGGAGTCAAAATGAACCAAGTATCTGAGAAACCAATTTATAGAGTTCTTAATCTATTGTCGCTGCTAGCGCTGACTTACTATGCAGCTACTTCCATCAATTATATTTTCGAGAGTGACGGTCACATATACAGGTACGACAGCCAGAGCAATTCCAACGCGTCACCAGCGCAACTAGAAGCACACCGCTCGGAATAAATAGTAGAGATTTTCTCTGAATGAATGCCGAACCCAATTTCGGGGAATTTGCTAATCGTTAATGAGCAAATCCAAGTTAAAAACAATTAGTAGTCAAAAACTCTTGGCTAAAAACTTAATATTTTAACTCACAGCTATTAGCCATCGAATATACCACACAAATCAACTATTTAATTTGTTCTCAAAAGAGACCAGAATGATGAAAGGACGCCCAAGCATTTTCATCAGTACAAGCATTAATAGCTTTAGTAATCGCTTCATCAAGAAAATTTGAAGGTGGATATCCTTCAGAACGGAAAATGGCTTTGATTTTTGCCCAATAAAACTAGATGGGAGATAAATCGGGTGAGTAGGGGGGTAAGAATTTTACCTTTGCTCCGATAGATGCAATCAAAAAATTGATGGCTTCAGCATTATCAACAGGTAAATTATTCATAACTACAATTGCGCCAACCCATAACTGGGGCAGGATTCGCCAGCAGCCCAAAATTTTATATCCTAGTTCCAGTTCCCAGATTCATCTCTGGAGTAAATCTAAAATCTAAAATCTAAAATCTAGTGACAGTACCGTCATAAATCTCCGGCCAACCGTTTATCCCAACTTCACCAAAAGACGAGCGCTGCATTGTCAGATTGTCCGGAGGGATGCGGATCATGGTTGAAATGACCGATTGTGGTTGAGAAACTGGGTTTTTTAGCCAAAATCCTAAATTGAGCGTGAGGGATTTGGCTGGAAATATCAAGGTGATGAGGCTCAAAAACCAGTCGGGGAGTGTGTTTGGACGCAGTTTTGATTGAATCCGGCCTCCAGCTTGTGCAGGCTTGCTTTCAAAGCCAGCTAAAAAATTTTGATTTCTGGGGAACTATTGGCGAAAATCAAAAGTCTGGTCAACTACAATGTACTTAAAAAAAATCGCAGCTTAGTTCCAGCCCCATTGCGGGCGATCGAACTATCCGACGATGGACAGTGCCAAGGACCCGGTGCGACTTCTTAATCTTGAGAGCATACTCCCATTAAAAAGGGTCTCTGTGTATCTTCAGGGTATTGTTTTAATAATGACTAGCCACACCGACGGTCATTATGGTAAACTCGCAAACGTTTAACTGGAATATTTTCGTGTTAGAGGAGGCAGTTGTGGAGTCGAGAGTCAAAAGCAGGAAACAACCGAGATTTGCTGCTCAACGAATACAAGATTCAACTCGCGCTCCCAGGCTCGCTGCTGACAATTTAAATTACATGACAGCTTATAGCAGCCGGGTCAATTAGGGTCTCAACCGATGTCCGGTTTCATTTATTGAATCCCTTTGGAGGGAAAAGTGTATTGTAGAAAAATGATTGATCTTTTAGGAGGAGTGTAAATGACCCAGGTAACTAATCCAACAACCCCAGCAAGTTCACTACCAGGTGGTAATGGTGGCTCAACCGTTATTGGCACCCCCTTAGGCTCTAGCAGGTTGAACGGCAGCGCCGGGGATGACATCATCCTGACTTTTGGACCCGCAGATGTCGTCGCTGGTGGCAGTGGCAACGACCTGATTATTACCGGAGGCGGAAATGACAGTATCGGCGGCGGCGACGGCAACGATACTATCTTTTCAGGCAGCGGCGCCGATGTGGTCGCTGGCGGGACTGGCGATGACCGGATCTTTGCCGGTAAAGGGGATGACCTCGTTGATGGCGGTGATGGCAATGACTTGGTTTCTGGCGACAGAGGCAACGACACCGTACTCGGCGGATCGGGCAGCGATACAGTCTTTGGCGGCCAAGGCAACGATATTGTCGGCGGTGGTGATGGCAACGACACTCTCTACGGCGGTAAAGAAAACGATACTGTCGATGGTGGCGCTGGCAATGACTTTATCTCTGGCGACAGAGGAAGTGATGTCCTCACGGGCGGTGCTGGCAGCGATACGTTCTACTTCTTCTCCAGCGGTGGCGATTATGGCGTAGACACGATCACTGACTTTACCCCAGGTGAAGATAAGATCCGCTTGAAATCGGGTGGTGTGTTCTCTGGTTTGGGCAGCAGCTTCGAGGCAAGCGAGTTTGTCGTCGTTTCTGGTTTCAACGCAGCTACTCCAGGAGCAACCACGACGAACAAGTTGGTCTACGACCCAACAAGCGGTACGTTGTTCTTCAACGGCACCAGCGGAGTGCTAACTATTGCTCAGTTGCAGCCTGGCCTGACGATTACCTCGAACAACTTCGAGTTGTTCTAAAACAACTGGCTGTTGTGGCGCAGCACCGGATAAGATTCGGGGCTGTTCTCACAAAGCCGGTAGTTTTAAAGGATTTCAACCTCACTCTGCTACAAGCGGGGTGAGGTTGAAATATTCAATGGAGGAACTGAAGGAGGGGCAGTTAAAAAAAAAATTGATCGACAGTTATTGATAAAATTAATCGATCGCCCGATCGGGCAAAATATAAATACAAAGTTTTTAAATTAGAATTTCTAGGTTTTACTGAAGCGGTAAAGAAACCGCAACTGCTGGCTAGCAATGAGCACTGAAGAATATATCCGGCAAGCCCAAATTTATTTGAACAGGAGGAAGTTAACGGAGGCGATCGAGTTTTGCAAAAAGGCGATCGAACTTCAACCGTTTTCTCCCTCGGCTTACACGACTTTAGGCGAAATTCTCGAAGCTCAAGGCGATCCGACGGCGGCAAGAGACGCTTTTGTGCAAGCTTTGGAGATTTCGCCGCAGTTTTTTCTGGCTCATGCTTATTTGGGTCAACTTTACAGCGACTATTCGTGGCTGGATGAGGCGGTTTTTCACTACCGACAAGCTCTGGATTTGAAACCAGATTGGGCTGAAGTTCATTATAACTTGGGAAATGTTTTTCACAAGCAGGGTAATTTGTTGGGGGCGATCGAGTGTTACCGAAATGCGATCGCCAACAAACCCGATTATCTCGATGCTTTATACAATCTGGCTGTGGTTTTAGATGAAAATAGTCAGCTTGAAGCGGCAATGGATACCTACCGACAGGCCATCGCCGTGGCGCCGGATTACGTGGAAGCTTACAGCAATCTGGGTGTGGTTTTGCTAAAGGACGATCGGGCTGCTGAGGCGATCGAAGTTTACCAGCGGGCGATCGAGATTAAGCCGGATTGGGCAACGCTGCACAATAATTTGGGTCAAGCCTTGCTGGACAAAAGCCCGGAAAGGGCGATCACATCTTACCTCACAGCTATTGAGTTGGAGCCGGACATGGTTTTGGCTCACTACAATTTGGGGAAAGCGTGGCAATTACAGGGGGAACATTCAGCGGCAGTTGCTTGTTTCGATCGCGCGATCGAGGTCAATTCTGACTATATTTCGGGCTATACCGACGCCGGGTTTTCTTTGATGGTTTTGGGCAAAATTGCGGAAGCCATGCCTTATTTTGAGCGGGCAATAGCTCTGAAGCCTGATTTTGTTGAGGCTTACTGCCGATTGGGAGACAGGCGCAGAGTTGCTGCTGTAGAAGAGGATGAATTGTCAAGGGCGATCGCTGCGTGCGATCGATTTCTCACAGCACTAACTGGAAGGAAGAAGGAAGAAGGAAGAGCGAAGAAGGAAGAAAAAGAAACTATTCCCAATGCCCAATGCCCAATGCCCAATGCCCAATTACCAATTGCTGAAATTTGCGATAATTTAGCCGAAATTTACTTGCATTTGGGAAATGCTTTAACAGAGTACGGCGGACACGAATCGGCCGCCGCTTATTATCAAAAAGCTTTGCAAATTCAGCCCAAAAATGCAGAGCTTTACTGGCGGGTGGGAAATTCCTTAGCCCAGCAACAGCGGTTCAGTGCAGCAATTGCAGTTTACCGCATGGCTTTGACGATTCAACCTGCTTTACCGCAGGTTTATTTTGAGTTGGCAAAACTGCTGGAAAAACAGGGGCGCTGGGAACGGGCGATCGATTATTATCAAAAGGTTTTAGAGCTGCAATTGCACGGGTACGGGAATCAGAAAGAGTGGAAAAAAAAGAGTTTTATCTTGCCAGATAGCACTTCTATAAAACCTCCTCACGGTATTTATTTATCGAGTTGGGATTGGCTGGTTAAGGCAAAGTTGGATGCGGACAATTATGTGGAAATAGTTTGGAAATATGCACCAGAAGCAAGTGCAGAAAATATTCCGAATTCCCAATTTGCGAGGTCCAATTCCAAATTTGCCAATTCCGATTGTGCCGGGTTAACTTGCGGGCTGTGTTTGCAGAGACTTTCTAAGTGGTTCGATCCGGTGCATTTGGGTTGGGGAGTTTGCCGTTTGTCTAACTTGCAACCGCTACCTGTGGAGTCACCAAAGACTTTTGTGGCACAGATTCCCAACGGGCGAGTTTGGATTGTTCCGCAAGAAAATTATTGGCTGATTTGCAAGGCTATCGCTGTAATTACTCCTGACAATTATTTGTTGGCTGATGTGTCGAGAGATTATCCGGGGTTTTTGCCGGGATGCGAAAAGCATGATATTAGAAAACATAGCGTTTTTAAGTTAGAATCATTCCCGCCTATCAAGCAAATTGACGGCAGCGTGGCGGTGCTTTCTGGTTTGTCGGGCAATGTCTATTTTCACTGGATGGTTGACGTTTTGCCGAGGATAGAATTGCTGCGGCGAAGTGGCAGGGATTTGGCGGAGATTGATTGGTTTTTGGTGAATAGTTGTCAGCACCAATTTCAGCGGGAAAGTCTGAGGATTCTGGGCATTCCCGAAGAAAAAGTCTTGGAGAGCGATCGCTTGCCACACATACAAGCAACCGAGTTGATTGTACCTTCTTTTGCGGGATATTTGGGCTGGCCTTCTGGGTGGGCGATGGATTTTTTGAGGCGGGAGTTTCTCAAGGGAATTATACCTAGTTCGCGCTATCCAAAACGCATTTACATCAGCCGCAGCAAAGCAAGATATCGACGAGTTTTGAACGAAGAAGATGTGGTTGAAGTTCTGGAGAAATTTGGCTTTGTTTCTATTTTGCCTGAGTCGATGTCTTTGGCAGAGCAAATTGCTCATTTCTATCACGCTGAGGTGATAGTTGCTGCCCACGGCAGCGGCTTGACAAATACGATTTTTAGTCGCCAGGGAACTAAAGTAATTGAGTTGGTGTCGCCTCACTATATCAGCCATTATTACTGGGGAAGCAGTCAATATTTGCAGTTGGAACATTACTTTTTAACAGGCGAGGCTTTTGAATGCTATCCTATTAGACAGTTGATGTATCAGAATTCGCTGACTGAAGATATTTTAGTGAACTTGAGTTCGCTGAAAAAGATGGTTGAGGTGGTGGGTTTGGGTTAGTTGGTGTCTGGAGCAAGTTTAATTATGCCCTCGATTGAGAAGATGGAAAAGGCAGCGGTTGATTTGAATCGGCAAGCAGAAGTTTATTTAGCCGAAGGAAAGTTGAATGAGGCAGTTGCTGCTTGCGAGTCAGCGTTGAAAATTGAACCGAATTTGGCGGCAGCGTGCCAGACGCTGGGAAAGGTGATGCAGGTTCGAGGTGAAATCGAGCAAGCTAAGCAGTGGTATGAATCGGCGATCGATCGCAATCCAAATTTGCCGGAAGTTTATGCTAATCTCGGCATTTTGTATTCTCAGGGGAAACAGTGGGAAAAGGCGATCGCAAATTGTGAAAAAGCGATTTCGCTAGCGCCGAATTTTGCTGCTGTTTACCGGCTGTTGGCGAGAATTTGGACGCAGTTGGAGAAGCCAGAAGAGGCGGCAGACTGCTGGTATCAAGCTTTCAATATCGAGCCAAATTGGGCAACTGCGGACGAGCACGTTACCCTGGGAAATAGTTTTGTTGAATTGGGAAAGTTCGATCGCGCTATTGAATATTATTCGCGAGCCATTAAGTTAAACCCGAATCTGGCAACAGCTTATCACAATTTGGGGGAAATGCTGGTTGGTCAGAAGCGGTGGGATGAGGCGATCGCCAATTACCGACAAGCCATTGAAATTAATCCAGATTCTTTTGAATCTTACCACAGTTTGGGTAAAACTTGGGCGGAGCGAGGAGAATGCGATCGGGCGATCGCCTGTTACCGCAAAAGCCTCGAACTCAATCCCAATTATGCTCGTGCTTACCTTAGCTTGGGCAATATTTTTATGCAAAAGCGCGAGTTTGATGCAGCAATTAAATGTTACCGTCAGACTCTTGAATTTAATGATAATTCCTACTGGGCATACAATTGCTTAGGGGACGCTTTGGCTCAAAAACAACTGTGGCAGGAAGCTATTAGTTGCTACCGCAAAGCTATTGAAATAAATCCAAATATTCCTTGGTTTTATGTCAATTTGGGAGTTGCCTTCACCTGCGAAAAATCCTGGGATGAAGCTGTTAGCGCTTACCTGCACGCGGTTCAGCTTGAGCCGAATTTGACGGGAATTAATCAGCGGTTGGGATATGTTTTGCGGAAGCGCAGCGAATCGGGTTTAGAAAGCACAATCGCAACTTATTGTCAAGCTATTGAGGTACTTGCAAGCGGGAAAATTTACCACAAATTGCTGGGAATTGAGTTAGATGGAGCAGAGTTTTATATAAATTTAGGCAATAGTTTAGCGAAACAGAAGCAGCTTGAAGGTGCGATAGTATTTTATAGCATGGCACTGCAAATTGAACCCAATGCTGCGGAAGTTGTGGCCAAACTGGATGAGGTTCGGGCGAAACAACAGGAGTTATACGCACAAATTGCCGCTTACCGTCACCAAATTGATCTCGATCCGAGCAATTCTAAGGCTTACAACGATTTAGGAAATATTTTACCGCAATTAGGGGAATTAGAAGAAGCAATTATTTGCCACCAAAAAGCGGGCGAATTGAGGGGTTGGCCTGAGTGTGCGGCGAAAGATTATCAATTTACCCAAGATTGGTTTACCCACAATATTCCTATTTGGCAACGGCATTTGCAGGAATTTACCGGAAGTGCGGATTTTCAAGTTGTGGAAATCGGCAGTTTTCAGGGAATGTCGGCTTGCTGGCTGTTGGATAATATTTTAACTCATCCGACGGCAAAGATTACTTGTATTGATTTGTATTTTCAAGAACATTTTAAGGGCAATATTGTTAAAACGGGAGCCGCAGATCGGGTAATTGAATTAGAAGGTTACTCTCAAGATTTGTTAGTGAATTTGACTTCGGAATATTACGATGTTGCTTACATTGACGGCTGTCACAAACCTACCAGTGCTCTGCAAGATGCGATTTTATCTTGGAGGTTGGTGAAAGTTGGGGGATTGATGATTTTTGACGATTACGAGTTTACCTTTCCCGACAGCCCGGAGCAAGATACTAAAATAGGGATAGATGTTTTTTTGGAGATGTTTGGAAGTCAGTTAGAAGTTGTACATAAAGGCTATCAACTGATTGTCAAAAAAATGGGCCATCAAAGTTTGGGCGAAGAGCAAACTCTGTTGTCTCTGGGTTGGGAAAAGTTGGGGGATATTGCGGCAAATGTGGGTTATTTAGATGAGGCGAGCGATCGCTATCAAACAGCTATTAAAATTAAGTCGGGCAACTACTTAACTTACCACAAGTTGGGTAAAACTCTGCAAAAGAAAGAACTGTTTGACGAAGCTCGGGTCGCTTACCAACGGGCGATCGCACTAAACCCTAATTTTAGTTGGTCTTACCACTTTTTGGGGGAGACTTTGCAGGCAATTGAGGAACACAGCGAAGTCGCTGCTGCTTACCGCAAAGCTATTGAGTTAAATCCCGATTTTTGTTGGACTTACAACAATTTAGGCGATGTGTTGATGGAGCTTTCTGAGTGGGAGGAAGCTGCTGTTGCTTACCGCAAGTTAGTTGAACTGAATCCCGATTTTTGTTGGTCTTACGAGAGATTAGGTAAGGCTTTGGTTGCACTGGAAAACTGGGAAGAAGCGGCGGCGGCTTACCGCAAAGCTATTGAATTAAATCCGGATGATTGTTGGTTGTACAACAGTTTGGGGGAAGTTCTGGAATTACAAGAAAATTGGCCCGAAGCAGCAGCGGCTTTTGATCGTGCTATTGAGCTAGAAGCTGAGCATAGTTGGCTGTACAAAAAGTTGGGCGATGCACTGCGGAATCAAGGGGAATTGGAAAGGGCGATCGCCATTTATGAAAAAGGTATCAATCTCGAACCAAAATCTTGTTGGTGTTACGAAGGATTGGGTTTGAGTTTAATTGCAAAACAGCAGTGGGAACCGGCCATCACTAATTTAGTCCAAGCACTGCAAATTCAACCCGATTTGTTTGAAGCTTACGATAATATAGGGTATGCTCTGGAACAACAAGGAGAAGTCGATGAGAGCGATCGGGCAAAATGCAGTAATCAAAATTTACCCTTAAGTATTCTCGAAAAATACTGTGGGTTTACAGAAGATTTGACCGTTGCAGCAGAATCTAATCCTAACCTCACCTGCATTGACATCCATCCTGCGAGTCAAATCAATTTATCTAATTCCAAAACAATCGACAGCAGCCGCAGATTTTGGGAACATCAAAGTCATTCCAGAAAAGCTTTTGTTGCCGTATTGCCAAACGGACGAGCTTGGGCAGATGTTGTGACTAGCGCCGTCATTACTTCAGACAATAAACTTGTTGCTGATATTTCAATGGGTTGTGCTGAATTGGTAATCACTTCCGACAAATTGCCTCCCGCTGAACACGTCGATGGAAATGTGGCTTTTTTATCTGCTCGCTGGGGTGGAGCCGCTTATTTTCATTGGATGTTTGATGTGATTACGCGATTTGACCTTTTACAGCGGAGCGGATTGATAGAAACTATAGATAAGTTTGTTGTCAATGCCAGGGATTCTTCCTATCAAGCAGAAACTTTAGAGACTTTAGGAATTCCTCAAGATAAACTTTTAGAAAGTCGCTGCAGTTTACACATTACAGCAGATAAATTAATAGTTCCGTCAATATCTTATAACGGGTCGGGAGCTGTTTCAAAATGGAAGTGTGAATATCTCAAACAGACATTTTTAAAAGAACAAAAGCCACTAAATACAGACTATTCAGAGCGAATTTATATCAGCCGCCAACACGCATCCTATCGGCGGATAGTCAACGATGAAGAGGTAATTAAATACTTAGAAAAATGTGGGTTCCGCAGTGTCAAGCTGGAAACGATGTCGATAGCGGAACAAGCATCGTGTTTGGCTGCTGCTAAAGTAGTTGTCGCACCCCACGGAGGGGGGTTGACAAATCTAGTTTTTTGCAGTCCGGGAACTAAGGTGATTGAGATTTTTTCTCCCCTTTACGTTCCCTATTGTTATTGGATGATTAGCAATTTGTGCAGTTTGGAACATTACTATTTAATTGGTGATTTGGTTGATGATGAAACTCCGACAAAACCTTTACATAAAAATATGCGGTTGGATGTGAACTCGCTGGAAAAATTACTGACTATTGCAGGAGTTTTGCATGTATAATGACTACCACTATTTTGGTAATTCCCTGCAAGAAAGCGGTCGGTTTGATGAGGCTGTTGCTGCTTACAAAAAAGCTATTGAATTAACTCCTAATTTTTCTTGGTCTTATCACAGTTTGGGCGATGTTTTGCTGAAACTTGGAAAATGGGAGGAAGCTGTTGCTGCTTACAAAAAAGCTGTTGAGTTAAATCCTGATTTTTCCTGGTCTTATCACAATTTGGGCGATGCTTTGCTGAAACTTCGGCAATGGGAAGAGGCTGCTGTTGCTTACCGCTGTGAGATTGCGCTCAACTCGGATTTTGCTTGGTCTTTTTGCAATTTAGGCGACGCTTTAACTAAACTCAAACAGTGGGATGAAGCTATCGCCGCGTATTTAAAAGCTGTTGAAATTGACGGAGATTTGCCGGGAATTTACGAGAAGTTGGGATACGCTCTCGGACAAACAGAGTCTGATTTAAACTTAGTGTTAGAACAATCTCAATTGCAAATTACACCGGAAAATTGGGAGTGTTATTTGCAGTTAGGAGAGAATTTAGCCAAGTACGATCGCCCCAAAAGCGCAATTATTCTTTACAAATCGTTGTTGACAAATATGCCGAGTTATGCAGAAAAATCAGCGAAATTAGAGGAGTTGTTGCAGCAGCAAGAAAAGTTCGTTAGCGAAGCCCTCGAAGAGGATCGCGCATTAGCCTCATCTCGCGCAACTGTCGCTCAAAAACCAGATGATTGCTGGTCTTATTACAATTTAGGTGCTGTTTTGAGCAACCAAAAATATTGGGAGGAAGCGGCGGCGGCATTTTTTCAAGCAATAGAAATAAATCCCGATCTTCCTTGGTGGTTTTATTACAATTTGTGGGAAGTTTTTGTGAGGCAAAACAAGCTAGATGAAGTTGAGAACTTGTGTCGCGAAGTTGTTGCAGCTAAACCGGAGGCTTTTTGGCCTTATCTGAATTTGGGGGAAGCTTTGACGAGGCAAGGTAAAATTGCCGAGGCGATTGATTTTTATCGAACTGTCAGTTACAAAGAAAGTTTGGCATCTATTATCAGTAAGAGAACAGGCAAGATGCCTGTTCCACAAGCAGATACAGGCAAGATGCCTGTTCCACAAGCAGATACAGGCAAGATGCCTGTTCCACAAAATTGGAACTTAAAACCAGTCCAAGTTCCTAACTTTATAATTATTGGTTCTCAGCGGTGCGGCACGACTTCTCTGTATACTTATTTAGCTCAACACCCGCAAATTTTGACTCCGATTAAAAAGGAGATGGATTTTTTCTCGTGGCACTT
The DNA here is from genome assembly GCF_036702135.1 of Microcoleus sp. LAD1_D3. NCBI lineage: Bacteria > Bacillati > Cyanobacteriota > Cyanophyceae > Oscillatoriales > Microcoleaceae > Microcoleus > Microcoleus sp. LAD1_D3. Next base: position 31,880 of record NZ_JAUBSB010000017.1, read on the forward strand.
TGACAGAGGGATTGATTGGTATTTGGCTCATTTTCCGCCAATGCCTCCGGGAGAGCAATTTTTGACTGGTGAAGCAAGTCCGAGCTATTTTGACTATCGGGAAGCACCGGAACGGCTCTACAGCCAGTTTCCAGAAGCTAAACTGATTGTACTTTTGCGAAATCCGGTCGATCGGGCGATTTCTCAATTCTACCGCTTGACTGGCTTAAATTGGGAAGCGCGATCGCTCGATCGAGTAATTAGCGATGAAATTGAACGGTTGAATCAAAATCCAGAATACATCATCGGCGAGGAACCGGGGAATTATTTAGCTCGCGGTAGGTACATAGAATTTATAAAAAACTGGCGGGCTTTCTTTCCCCCAGAACAGTTGTTAATTTTGAAAAGCGAAGATTTTTATTCACGTGCGGAGACCTCTGTCAAGCAAGTTTTAGAATTCTTAGATTTGCCGGAATATCAATTGTCTGAATACCAAAATGCTAATCCTGGTTCTTATCAGCGGGTAAATGAATCGGTTCGCGACAGGTTGAGCGATTATTTCCGACATTACAATCAGGAATTAGAGGAATATTTGGGGAGGCAGTTTGATTGGGAATAAAGTTGAGCTAAGATTAGAACAACTTGTAAGGAGGTAATACCGATGCTGACGAGCGAGCTAGATACGCTACTTAAGGAACAAGCACTCCAACGCCAAGATCCTGAAGATCGCTACATTACCGATAGCGCCAACTGGGAACAATACGAGACACTGCTGAATCGGATTGGAGATACAGCGGGGTATCGAGTTACTTATTTAGATGGAGTTTTGGAAATTATGTCGCCTTCTCGCCGCCATGAAAGTCGCAAAACTGGCATTGGAAATCTGCTAGAAATTTACTTTGTAGAAGCTGAAATAGAATATTTTCCTTTTGGGTATACAACTCTGCGACAAGAGGAAAAAAGTGGCGGTACGGAACCGGATGAAGCTTACTGTATTGGCACAGATAAAGAATTTCCAGATTGGGTAATTGAAGTGATTGTTACCAGTGGCAGCATCAATAAACTAGAACTGTATAGAAGGTTGAATGTACGAGAGGTTTGGTTCTGGCGAAATGACCGATTTTCTATCCACCATTTGCGAGAAGAAATTCCGGTTGAATTCGTGTCCAACTGCGGTTATGAATTAATTACACAAAGCGAATTGCTACCGGGAATTGATATCGATATGTTGAGAGAATGTGTAAAAAATCCTCACCCGTTAGCAGCAGCAAAGGAATGGAGACAGAATTGCCGACCTACTTAAACAGCAAGTTTTAAATCTGCTAGCTGTCGCAAAGACAATGAACTGAGCTCAGCTCGCGCGCGCCGCGAGATTGATTCGGACTATCGTCGCAAAGACAATGAACTGAGCTCACGCGCGCGCCCAAGTCCGAGAAAAAAACCCGCCTCCCCTTGACAAGTCATACTCGTTATGAGTACGCTAAACTAAGCAAAGGAATTGAACCCAAGTACCCAAGAATTTAAAATCATGCTGACGAACCAAGAAGGTCAAAGAGTACCCAAAGTCACCTTTCGCACTCGCAAAGACAACGAGTGGGTGGATGTCACCACCGATGATATATTTGCAGGCAAAACCGTAGCAGTGTTTTCGCTGCCGGGAGCTTTTACTCCCACTTGTTCGTCAACGCACCTCCCCGGTTACAACGAATTGGCGAAAGTTTTCAAAGAAAACGGCGTAGATGAAATCGTTTGCATTTCCGTCAATGACACCTTTGTGATGAACGAGTGGGCAAAAGACCAAGAAGCAGACAATGTGACGTTAATTCCCGACGGTAACGGCGAATTTACTCAAGGCATGGGAATGCTGGTAGACAAAACAGATTTAGGCTTTGGGAAGCGGTCTTGGCGTTATTCGATGCTGGTAAAAGATGGCTTAGTTGACAAAATGTTTATTGAGCCTGATGAACCGGGCGACCCTTTCAAAGTGTCCGATGCCGAGACGATGCTCAACTACATCAACTCCGCAGCAACTAAGCCGAAGGTAGTTTCGCTGTTTACAAAAATGGGCTGTCCCTTCTGCGCTAAGGCTAAGGGAATGCTGAGTCAAAAGGGCTTGGATTATGAAGAAATCGTCTTGGGCCGGGATATCACAACTCGATCGCTCCGGGCTATTACTGGGGCTACAACTGTGCCGCAAGTATTTATCGACGGCAAGTTGATCGGTGGTTCCGAAGCCCTAGAGTCTTATTTGGCAGTTGCTTAGTTAAACAACAATACTTAGCCTGCGGGCGCACAGTGCACACCTTACTCGTTGTACGGTGCGTACTTTGCGGCTTTGCCGTATTTGGGGGTATTTAGCCTAATCAAGCTTCGGTGTCAAAAGTTTGATCGGTCTATTGATCCATTCTCGTGCAACAATTACTGGGGAAGTCATATTAAAAACGCAAGAAATGGGAGTGACCGATCGTGGATTTGAGTTTAGTATCGTCAAATATCTTAAATCCCCCAATATTAGCTTTTTTCATGGGAATGCTGGCAATTTTTCTCAAATCTGATTTAGAAATTCCAGCCCCCATCCCCAAACTGTTTTCGCTGTACCTGCTGTTTGCGATCGGATTTAAAGGCGGCGTCGAACTGTCCAAAAGCGGAATTGACCAGCAAGTTGCCCTGACAATTGCGGCCGCGATGCTGATGTCAATGCTAGTACCCATTTATACTTTTTTCATACTGAGGATAAAACTCGACGCCTACAATGCAGCGGCGATCGCAGCCACCTACGGTTCCATCAGCGCCGTCACATTTATCACCGCAACCTCCTTCCTCACAGCACAGGGGATCGACTTTGACGGTTACATGGTAGCCGCGCTAGCATTAATGGAATCCCCAGCAATTATAGTTGGTCTGATTCTAGTCAGTGTATTTGGCGGGGAAGAAGGAAAACGCGAAATAGTTTGGCCAGAAGTGTTGCAAGAAGCATTCCTAAACAGTTCAGTTTTTCTACTGATTGGCAGCCTAATTATGGGCATACTGACAGGAGAACATGGTTGGGAAATTATGAGTCCGTTTACTCAAGACTTGTTTTACGGAGTTCTGACTTTTTTCTTGCTAGACATGGGGCTGGTTGCCGCTAGCAGAATTAAAGATTTGCAAGAAGCAGGAGTTTTTCTGATCGGCTTTGCAATCCTAATTCCCCTAGTCAACGCAGTAATTGCTTTGGTAATAGCCAAATTAATCGGAATGCCGCAGGGAGACACTTTGCTGTTTGCCGTATTGTGCGCGAGTGCTTCTTATATAGCAGTACCAGCAGCCATGCGCCTAACTGTTCCCGAAGCGAATCCAAGCCTTTACATTTCAACTGCCTTAGCAGTGACATTTCCCTTTAATATCATTGTAGGCATTCCCCTGTATCTATACGGAATCAATATGTTTTGGAGGTGAGATGATGGAGTCAGTCAAAAGAGTAGAAATCATAGCTCACTCAGTGGAGCTCGGCAAGATTTTAGACGGTTTAGACAAAGCTGGGGTACCAGGTTATTCGGTGATTCGTGATGTCGCTGGAAAAAGCACTAGGGATCACGTTTCTCGTGGTTCATCAATGACGGCGCTGGATAACATTTATGTGCTTGCTTTTTGTTCACCAGCTCAAGTTTCAGCAGTTGCAGAAAACATTAGACCCGTGCTCAATAAATTTGGTGGGTCGTGTTTTATTTCAGATGCGGTGGAATTGCTAATTACTAGGTGCGTCGGGTAGTCATTAGTCCTTAGTGATTATACCAATTCGGAAAATTTGAGCTACACATAGATTCTACGCCATATGTTTAGGGACACGGCAATGCCGTGTCCTTGAGCGGATATGCGACTTTCATCCTAGGCTTTAGTTCCGACAATCGCCACTGGTGAGAATCCCAATCCGTTTCGCCTTTTGGATAAGTTTTTTATTATTACTTTAGCCTGATTAAAAAAAGCGATTTTGAAAATATTTTCTGTCTATTATAGCACTTTTACAAGTTTATACTCATCAGCCATTAGCCATTAGTCAGGGGTCTTTTCAGGATTAATTGCCCTTCCCAGCCGGGGCCTAATTCAGAATTCTTAAGAGATAGAAAAGAATCAGTTGCCAAAATCCGTTAGCGTGGTAAATTCTAAGCCACCACAGACGATCGCCCGATCGACTAGCGAGATTTTCAAGAGGAGTTTAAACATGGCTGCATTAAAAGTTGGCATCAACGGATTTGGTCGCATCGGACGGCTAGTCATGCGTGCCGGCATCAAAAACCCCAACATCCAATTTGTCGGCATTAACGACTTAGTTTCGCCAGAAAACCTGGCTTATCTTTTCAAATACGACTCCACCCACGGCATTTACGACGGCGAAGTTGAAAGCAAACCAGACGGGATTGTCGTTGACGGAAATTTTATCCCCTGTACAGCGATTAGAAATCCTGCCGAATTGCCCTGGGGTAAATCCGGCGCAGATTATGTTGTAGAATCTACCGGATTGTTTACAGATTTTGAAGGCGCATCAAAACACTTGACGGCGGGAGCAAAACGAGTAATACTTTCAGCACCGACAAAAGACCCGGAAAAAGTTCCCACTTTTCTAGTAGGCGTCAATCACCACAAATTTGACCCGGCAAAAGATACGGTTGTTTCTAATGCTAGCTGTACGACGAATTGTTTAGCACCAATTGCCAAAGTTATCAACGATAACTTCGGATTGGAAGAAGGTTTAATGACTACAGTTCACGCAATGACAGCTACTCAACCAACTGTAGACGGCCCCAGCCAAAAAGATTGGCGGGGAGGACGCGGTGCGGCTCAAAATATTATTCCATCTTCGACCGGTGCAGCGAAAGCTGTTACTTTGGTGTTGCCAGAATTGAAAGGAAAATTGACGGGAATGGCTTTGCGCGTGCCAACTCCCGACGTGTCTGTAGTTGACCTTACTTTCAAAACGGCGAAGGAAACTAGCTATAAAGAAATTTGCGAGGCTATGAAAAAAGCCTCTGAGGGTGAACTCAAAGACATTCTTGGATATACTGAGGATGCGGTAGTTTCGACAGATTTTCAGGGCGACGCGCGATCGAGCATTTTCGATGCTGGTGCGGGAATTGAACTGAATTCTAAGTTTTTCAAAGTGGTTTCCTGGTACGACAACGAGTGGGGTTATTCTAGCCGCGTGATTGACTTAATGCTGTCTATGGCCGAGAAAGACGGAATTTTGAATAATTGATTTTTTGTGAGGTGGCATTTTGGGCGGGCTCGCGTGCCCAACCCCTACTCCCCACACACAAATTCCTATGATTTTTTGTGGAACGGGCATCTTGCCCGTTCCTGATAATGTTATCTAATGTGAGTTAAACTTTTTTTATTTCCGATTCGATCGCACTCATGTCTGAATTACCACCGCTGAATAACGAAACTATTTGGGCTATTCTCAACGAAGAAATCGACGATGCTGCCGTCAACCGATTAGTTTGGCAGTATCTGGGCTACCGCTGCGATGCCGAGACTGGCAAGTGGAACAGTGCAGGTGTTGCAGCCGACTGGCGGCAAGAGTACCCGGAACCGCCGGATTTTATCGATTCTAGGCCGGCGACGGTGAAATTGACTCGATCGACCCCTCCAGAAAACAAGCAGTTGCTGAAGGAAAAATTGGGGTTTAAGGGCTATAAAATTGGGGAATTCGGGCCGAGACAGACTCGCAGGGCGACGATGGCTAATTGGTTGATGGGTTTTATGGAATCTGGGGCGTAACAAGAATTTTGGATGGCTGTGCGGTTGTTGCCGGCGTTAGAGGTGTCAGTGGCAATTCTGGCAGCAGCAACCAAGACTCACTTTTGAGCGCGGCAGTTGACAAAGCCGTATCCCAAATGGTGACTAAACTGGCAGAAGCCTCTAATAAATTAGGTTAGAAATTTTGAAACGTTTTTAGATTGGGAGTTGTTAAATCCCCAATCTAAAATCTAAAAATGTTTCAGCTACTTGACCTGCGATTGTACCAGTTAATATTAGTTTGGTTTAGGAATCTGCATTTTCCTTTATACTAAACTCGATCCAATTTGTTCAACATACTCAAGCATTAACAGTTTAATTAGCATTGGGATTTGAGTCAGAATCAACGCACTTCCCCTTTTGAGTTGGGTTTAAGGCTAGGCTAGAGGCTACTTTAGAAACCGCAGCTTGTTCTTGAATCCATCCAATTTCCCCCGGTTGCAGCTTGGCGCTTTCTACTTCGACTGTTGGCTTAACTGCCGGGGAAGGCGAGGGTGTTGCCACAGCGGGAGATGGATTTAGTGCGGGTTTTGAAACTGTAGAAAAATCTTTATTTGACTCGGGTTTGGGAGAGTTCGATCGCACTATTTCAGGAATCGAACAAACTTTCAATTCCAGCCAATTGCCTTGAGGCGTAAGCTGTTTGTTTGTCACCTGCAAAACGCTGCCGGCTGGGACTGTTCCTTTGACAGTCAACTCACCGATTGCGCCTCGCAAATCCAAGCGCTCGCCCTCTTTTCCCAATTCCCCAGCCGCAGAACTTTTAATCTCTATAAACGAGCCTGGTTCTAAAGATTTGACCGGAGAAGCTACAGGTTCAACATTTTTCTCCGGCGAGCTTCCAGCATTAATTAAGCCGCCTTTCCCGAAAATCGACTCCCCGGCAGTATCGATCGCCCGACCCACCGGAGGGATGAAAAAATAAGCAAATACACCCCCCAAGCCTAATAAAAATAAAATTTTTAGCAGCAGCGAAAATGGGCTTTTGCTTTTTTCCGGCTGTAACAACTGCGTTTTTGCTGGAGAATTACCCTCGCCAAGGCTTGTGATATCGGTCAAATCCGTTGGCATATCCTCGCTGTCGGAAATTAGTTCGATCGGCGTATCTAAAGGTGCGACAGACAGTTCTGTCAAAGTATTGCCGTCTTCCCTCAAATGTGCTTGACAGTGAATTAAAGCAACAGTAACGTTATCGTGACCGTTTCTAGTATTAGCAATCTCAATCAGTCGATCGCGCGCCTTAACCAAATTAATAGTACCGTCGAGAATTGGCAAAATCTCCGCTTCCCAACATTCCTCAACCCGGTCTTTATCACTCAAACCGTCGGAACACAGCAGCAAAACGCAGTCTTCATCCACCGGAAAACGCTGCACAGTCGGGTGCAGAGTGTTGGACGAAGTAATCCCCAAAGCTTGAATCAGAGCTCCGGCGGCCACTTGTTCCAAAGCATCCCGGTAGAGAGAGTAGCCCAAACGCACCTCACGGCAAGCCACATTATCATCGAGAGTAACTTGATAGCAGCCGGTGCGGGTAATCCAGTAAGCCCGACTGTCTCCGACGTGGGCGACATAGAGCTCATGAATGTGGGCTAAAGCCATAACTAGCGTAGTTCCCATCCGCTGGCGGCCTTGGCGGTGTTCGCTGTCGTTGCGACTGGCTATCTTGTCGTTAGCAGCACAAGCCGCCCGTTCCAGCTTGGAAGTCAGGCTCAACGGGTCCCAATTAGCCTGATGTAGGGGCATTTGCTGCAACTTGTCGCGCAGCACACCAATCGCTTCTTCCGAAGCGACTTCGCCGCCGTCTTGTCCGCCGATACCGTCGCAGACGATCGCGCAAGCTTCCGCACCCGGGTTTCCTGCGAACACCTTACCACTGGGCGGATAGCAAGCATCTTCGTTGTGAGCCCGGGATCGGCCTACATCCGTGCCCGTGGCAATTTCAACGTGACGATCGTAAAATCGGCCGCACTTTGCCAAAGCTTTATCCAACTGGCCCATCAATTGTTCGCCGTGGCGCACTTGACCGGCAACCATTTGCTGGCAAAGTTGCCTCAAAAAATTAGCAATAGCCGGGTGAGCATCTTCGAGCCACTGCTGCCACAATTTGCCCAACTGCGACAAATGAGGCGGTTTGCGATCGGGCTGCAATTCCAGAAACCGCACCAATTGCCCTTCCACCCGCAGCAGTTCCGGAGTCAGCAGTGTGGAAGCCACGCCCTGAGCGATACACGGCTGCCACAACTGGGCAATTTGCCACAGCCAATTGAGCTGGCGCATCGCTGCGGCTCCTTTCCAGGAATCCGCCAATTCCGGCATTAAAGATTCCGTCACCTTCAAAATCGGCCCGTTTTCCAGTAGCCAGATATCTCCCGATAGCTTGCTCATCTTGGACGATACCAGGCCGTATACTTGAGGTACGTGCAACTGATAGGCAAACAGTCTCAGATAAGGAGTGACAAGACTCGGAATCTCTTCGGGCAGTTCCGGCAAGTGTTCGGGTTGAGTATCGACAAGAAGTCGATCGCGCTTGACCAAGTAGCGACCAGCGATCAGATCGCCTGGCTTACACCCTTTGATCCCTTCACCTAAAGCCCATAAGTAGTGTTTTGCCACAGAGTTTTGCATAAGGGTTCCTGACGCCTTTGGGCAAGCGTGCTGATCTGAACTATTTTAGCGATTGAACCTCGACGGGTTGATACGTGGCGATTATTTGACACCCCCGCTTTCTCAACAGACGGAGATTCTTAAGACTTCGCAGTCCTAATATCCTGATTTTTCAGGTTCCCGGGCTCACCACGTTTCCACTGTTGTGTGCGTAGTGATATCTGCTACACAAAACTTGGCTAAACTTATTTAAGTCTCACCATTCAATCGGGATTGCTCCTGAAGGGTCTGCTTCCTGCTTCACCCAAGGGAGTCGGCTCCTTCTTGTCCACAGGCGTTAATTCGGGTGTAGCCCACCCTAATCGAATTAATTTTAGTTGAAGCTTTTAGCCATGAGTCATCCAATATTTTCAACCAATTTAACGAAACGCGGACTCCCGTTCGACCTTTTTACAGGCTGGTCAGTTTTGACTTGCACGCTCGGTTTACTCTCCCAGATAATTAAGCCTTGGTTTTTGGCATCGCTCTAATTCTACCACCCACAAAGGTTAACCAGTCAAGCTAAGTCTGACTAACTTTAGTAAACTTTTTTGCTATTTAGTCCAACTCCTGACAATATTTTAGGCGTGACTTTCCCCCAGTCTAGGGGTAGGTTTTAATGTCTTGTACTGACACGAACAGTTTACCATTTTGTTGACGGACGGATGAATCTTGCTATGAGCTTTCAGGGTTAGACGATCGCGCGACACCCCCGTCATGGGCTTGAAATCACACTGTTTTCAGCATATTCCTGATAGTGGCCATTTCCGAAGAAATCGCAGCACTCAAGTGAATTGAGATTTTAGACTAACTATAATGGTAGGATGCTGGTACGTAGAAATCACCTGAGCCGGTAGGTATAAATAAATATCAATGCTCGGTTTTCTCGCCAAGGGTGTTCATTGCCTCGTGACCGAGTTTCGCAAGTAAAGTTAAATTTAACCTGGTCCAAAGACGGATAAAAGCCCCCAGATTCATCTGTGGAGTCCATCTAAAGTATAAAATCGACAATCTCACATTTCACATCTACTGATGGACGCAAGCCCCCGACAGGAGTCGGGGAGAGCAAAAACAATTAGATATTTAGTTCAAGCCCCCAGATTCATCTGTGGAATCAATCTAAAATCTAAAATCTAAAATCTAAAATCGACTGACCGGCCTCTGCAAGCTGTTGAGTTTTTAACCATGCACCCACATGATCCCAGCGCCTTTCCCAAGAATTTGCCCGATCCGAAGCGACTGCCTGCTGTTGAAATAGACGAAATACTCACTAGCATTCAACATTCTCACAGTTTCTATTACAAAGTGATGAATCTTGAGGTTTGGGCGCTGGTGGAAACCTTGGATGGGATGTTTCCCGGCGCTTGGGGTCAGTTTATGACCAACCGCCAACTTGCAGTTAAACAGTTTTTGGAACGCGATCGCGTTCCAAGTTCTCCGGTTGATGCTGGGGAGGCGGGGAAGAAGCCCGATGACCGTCGGAAGAAGGAAGAAGCCGGGATTCAGGAGTCAGGAGTCAGAAACAAGCAGGAAGAAGAATAAAAGCAGATTTTCCCCATTCTCCCCATCTCCACCTTTCCTCTGTATCCAAGTCTACATCCCCCTCATATCAAATCCGTTAGCATCTGAATAGTAAATTCGAGTTCACTGTTGACGGTTGACTGTTGACGCCGTGAACAGTCAACCGTCAACAGTCAACATCATTCCGGTGTAACCGGAAATGATATCAATCCCCAAAGCGAGAGACAAAACAGAACCCTCTTTTCCCCCCTACTCCCCTGATTAAGAGGAGTAGGAGGGATCAAAACTCAGCTACAAGCGACATTTATTATGGGTTTCAATCTTAAGTTGACCTAAATGCCGATCGCTCGATCGCCCTTACAGGTGAATTTTGGCATCAACTTGAGGCAATCCCATGCTGTAGTTGACAGCGCGGCCGTTGAGGTTGTAGCTGATTTGGCCTTTTTGGAGGAGCGAGCGCACCAAGTGTTCCAAGTCCGAACCGATACGGCGGAGGTTGTACTCGGTCAAATCTTGGCCCTCGTATGCGTCTACGAGTTGGTCGAATTTGGCCTGTACCTGTTTGATTGACTCCTCATTCCAGTTAAGTTCGTTATCTGGGTCAATATCGAGCGTCAAAAGGTCATTGCTGGGTACGAGTTCGTCATCTTCGAGGATAGCGGTGTATATGCGAATATGGCGGGTTGTTGACTTGAGCTGCATGACTTCTTATGTGTAAAGATTTTTTGCTGAATTAATTGTAATGGCACAGAGATGCGCGGGGAGGGTGGGCGATCGTCAATTTCTCGGAATCCCGAAATTTTTTAGTTGTTCAGCCGTCCAATTTTTGTAATATTCAGTTTTCTCTAAAGAATCGGAAGCTGGCTTCAGCTTAGAATTTACTTGAACAGTGAAGCCCGGATAGGGCATCCTCCTAGTATGAAGCCCGTCAATATTAAAATCTTCTTCGGGATGGATGTGAAAAGCCAGCAAGCCTAGCTCGGAAATCTGATTATTCAATTTGTCTATCAATTCTTTAGTTTCTGGCGCAGTAATTGCTGTTTTTTCGGGATTAATTACTACCATGATTTCCAATTCCGAATTGTAAAATTCATAAATTGATTTCATGATGGCAGAATCGCGATCGAACTCAGTCAGCGCTGAAAACCGCTCTATTTTGAATAAAATTTGATTAGCCAAGCGTGCCTTTTTAGCGAAGGGACAAATCGGTAAATCGCTGAAAACTGGATGCGGTAACTCGACAAACTCGGTCATCCATCTGAGGGTAGATTCTATAATTTCCGTGTCAGATTCATTCATCGACAATCTATGTATTTGATCTTTAATACTAATCATAATCTATTTCTAGGGCGATGCACACCCCACTATTGGTATCCATTTTAGACTGAAACCCATAATAAATGTCCCTTCTATCAAAGTCTCGATCCCCCTAAATCCCCCTTAAGAAGGGGGACTTTGAGTGCTTCCGGTTCCCCCCTTTTTTAAGGGGGCTAGGGGGGATCTCCGGGTCAAGAAAACACGCCCTACTCCTGCCATTTCTAAGGACTCAATTCGTTACTACAAAGATTAATTCATTCGTGAATTGTCCCATCTGGCATAATTGCGCCTGCGAGTTTTGCATTTGCCATATTTGCTCCAACCCAGTTAGCATCTTTCAAGTTAGCTTTTTCTAGATTTGCATAACTCAAATTTGCTCCGCACAGGTTTGCTGAAGTTAAGTTTGCTCCACTCAAGTTAGCATGGTAAAAGCTAACTCCAGACAGGTTTAAGCCACTCAAGTTTTGACCGCTCAGATTAGCTTGAACAAGACTAGAGCCGATCAAACTTACCACTTTCAAATTTACATTTTTTAGGTTAGCTCCATCAAGGTTTACTGCAACTAAACTTACCCCATTAAGCTTAACCCCCCTTAGATCAGCATAGGATAGGTTAACTTTAGTTACTTTGGCTTGACTTAAATCTGCTCCTATCAAATTAGCGCTATTTAAGATTGCCTGAGTGAGGTTGGCACTACTTAAATTGGCTGTAGTCAGGTTCGCACTATTCAATTGTGTCTCGCTCAATTTTGCTTGACTTAAATTCGCTTGAATCAGTCTTGCATAATTCAAATTTGCCTTAGTTAAGTTAGCGCCACTCAAGTTAGCTTGAATTAAATCGGCTTGTTGCAGATTTGTGGATTTCAAATTTGCTCCTTGCAGGTTAGCCCCTATCAAGTTTACCTTAACTAGGTTGGCATTACTCAGGTTGGCATTACTCAGGTTGGCTTGACTTAAACTAATAGGATATTCCAGAGTTTTTCCGCTCAAGTCTACTCCGGCTAAGTTAATCCCTGTAAAATCTCGTTCTCCCTCTTGGTACCGCTGCAAAAATTCCTCAGCAGCGATCGCTGGTTCCAGATTTTCTAGTGCAGAATCATCTATTTTTTCCTCTTCCTGAGATTGCACAGTATCCGCATTCACAGGAGTAGCAGCCCGCTGTTCTACCGCGTCTTTAGATACTGGAATCGGTGTCTCCCCGATCGCCTCTTCGCGCAATAACCGATCTACCCGATCGCTAAACCGCCTCACAACCTCAGCATCATCAACCTTCTCACCAGCATTCGAGCTTTTCTCAACCGCATTCTCAACATAATACTTGTCTACAAAACTTTGCAACCCAGCATTATATCCCTGTCCTACCGCCTGAAACCTCCATTCGCCATTCTTCTTATACAAACGTCCAAATTCTAAAGCCGTTTCTTGGGAAAATATCTGATTTAAATTGTACCGAACCAATTCGCTAAGAGTTTCTCGGTTGTAAAGCCTGATAAAAGCATTTGTAACTTGACTAAAACTTTGATTTTTTTCCTGTCCCTCGTGAAGAGTCACAATAAACACAATTTCCTGAATCGCCGAATTGATTTTACTCAAATCCACATAAACCGTCTCATCATCTCCGTCTATTTGCCCAGTCGCGCTGTCTCCTGAATGCCGCACCGCACCGTCGGGGGAGGTCAGATTGTTGTAAAATACAAAATAATTTTCATCAGGAATGCGACCGTCCGCCGCTAACATAAAAACAGATGCGTCAATGTCGCAGTTTTGTGCTGTCTGGCTGACTTGCCAACCCAGGGCGATCGCAATTTTACTGAAATCAGGAGTTTCTTTAGAAAGATTGAACCTTTCACCCTTCGTTAATTCGATACTCATATGCGATAATTCCCTTATCTCATAAATGGTATTAATTATCTCATCTATGTTAACCCGATCGCAAATTGGATTTTATCTCGAAGACATCGAAACCCCAATTGGCAGAACCGTAAATTTAACTCTTACCGGACTCATTCTCCTATCTTCGACCAGCTTCATCGCCGAAACTTACCCGATTTCGGAAGCTGTTAGAATTAATTTACAAACTCTCGATACAGCGCTTTTAGTTGTTTTTGTGTTTGAGTATTTATTGCGACTATGGTGTGCCGAAAATCGAGTTAAGTTTATTTTTAGTTTTTTTTCAATTATTGATTTGCTGGCAATATTACCATTTTTGCTGGGATTTGTCAACGTTAGTTTTATCCGCATTTTTCGCTGGTTTAGAATTCTCCGGCTCATCCGTTTTCTGGAATTAAAAATTTCTATTTTCCGCATCAGCAGCGAAGATGGGGTTATTTTTGCTCGGATTTTGTTTACTTTGCTGGCAATAATTTTTGTTTATTCTGGTTTGATTTATCAAGTCGAACATCCGGCAAATCCCGAAAGTTTTGGGACTTTTTTGGATGCGGTTTATTTTTCGGTTGTCACGATGACGACGGTGGGATTTGGGGATGTTACTCCGATTTCGGAATCCGGCCGTTTTCTGACTATTTTGATGATTTTGACGGGAATTGCTCTGATTCCTTGGCAATTGGGGGATTTGATTAAACACTTAGTTAAAAGTGCTAATCACGGAAAAGCTGTTTGTCAAGGTTGCGGTTGGTCTGTACACGATGCTAATGCTAGATTTTGTAAAATGTGCGGCAGTCAATTAGATAATGGTTGACTGTTGACTGCTGACTGTTGACTGTTGACTGTTGAGTGTAGTACAGATAACGGGTAGGGAAACTGCATTGCCGTGTCCTATACTTCATAAATCAGGAATACAGTGTAACTTCTTCTCTCTTCCCTCTTCCTTCTGTAATAATAATTAGGCAACTGGCACATTAAACAAAGGTATGTAGTTGCGCTTCAGCGCTCTTTCCTAAGCTAAGAGCGCTAAAGCGCAACTACATACCTAAATTTAACCCCTATTTGTGACAGTTGGTCTTAGTCCTATTTAAGCTAAGGGTAACAAAATTTCAAATTCAGTGCCTCTGCCTAATTCCGATCGCATTCTGAATGCACCGCCGTGTTTGCCCGTCACTATTTGATAGCTAACTGCTAAACTGGTTTCTTTGAGGGCGCGTTTTTCCGTAGAGAATGATTCTATGATTTTTTTGTACTTGCTAGGTGACATTCCTGGCCCGTTATCTGCTATGCAAATCGAAACCCAGCGAACATGAAGTTTGTCTAAATCCGGCGCAGGTTCGGGACAGCAGACTTGAGTTGTGATTTCAATTTTAGGCTGGCGATCGCACTCTCTGAGTCCTCCACCTTTAAACTCTTTCGCCAATTCTTGACCGACGGCTTCATTAATTAATGTATGAATAGCATTGGTCAAGATATTCATAAATACTTGGTTTAGCTGTCCTGCATAGCACGGTACTGGTGGCAGATAGCCGTAGTTTTTCACTACTTGGATTTCCCTCGTCAAATGACTTTTGAGCAGCAAAAGTATGCTGTCTATGTTGGCGTGCAAGTCGGTGGGTTTGGGATAAATATCGTCGATGTGGCAGAAGTTTTGCAAACTGGTTGCTAACTTGCTCAAACGTTCTGCTCCCGATTTGATGCTGGCAACAGTTCGGAGGAAATCGTTTTGCAAAAAGTCATAGTCGATCTCTTCTTTGAGCCGTGCTATTTCCGGCGGGGGGTCAGTACAGTATGCGTCGTAAACTGAGAGCAACTCCATCAAGTTTTTGCTGTAGTCGCTTACGTAGGTTAAATTGCCCCAAATAAAGCCTACCGGATCTAAAATTTCGTGGGCTACTCCGTTGACTAAACGCCCTAAACTAGCCATTTTTTCGCTTTGAATCATTTGAGTTTGGGCTCTTTCGTAGCGGACTTGAGTTTCGATGCCACGAATTTGCCAGTAGGCGATGTTTAGCGCGTGAGGGTCTAAGAGGCGATAAGATTGGGAGTCTATTTGGACGACGATTGGTTCTGACTGCAATTCGGGCGATCGACGCAGAGCTTGTGGAGCTGCTGCCAAAATTGTTGTACTCTCTGGGACTAATAATATTTCGAGGCGAGCGTAACTGTAGAGAACTTTCAGCGGGAGGTGCAAAAATAGCTCGGGGCCTTGGGGTTTGAGCAAATATTCCAGCAGTTGCCTGCGGGATATCATGCCAGCAAACTCTCCTGCTTCCATCAAGACGACTCCCGGCACTAGGGGATACTGTTCAAATATTTCGGCAACTGCCACAGCCAAGCAGCTCGATTTAACCTGAAAGTCATACAGGGGCAAATCCCAGAGAGTAGACTCTAGCGAAAGGTCTTGATGGCTGCCTTCGGAGACTGAAGGGCTAAGGAGTTTGGAACTGAATTTATTTGCCACTGGAACTTTTAGTTGCCGAAACGCTGGGAAAGTGAAATGAGAACGTACTACTAAGCTAGCCTATCATTTCAGCGCAGGAGCGAACAACCGAGAATATTCTTGAGTTAATCATGTTTTGTGAACTATAGGCAGGAGAATTTCAAATTCAGTGTTCTTGCCTGGTTGCGATCGCAATTTCATTTGGCCGCCGTGCTTTTCTGTGACGATTTGATGGCAGATAGCCAGCCCCATACCGCTGCCTTTGCCTGCTGGTTTAGTGGTAAAAAAGGTGTCAAATATCTGCTGGTGATTTTCTGGAGGAATGCCGGGCCCATTATCGGCAATGCAAATTGCCACCCGCTTGCCGTCTTCGGTTTCTATGACTTTAGTGGTAATTTCGATTTGGGGCTGCCAGTTGTCCGAGCAGTGGGTCTTTATTTCTCGATCGGCGGCGTACTCTGTCAGGGCGTCTAGAGCATTAACTAACAAATTCAAAAACACCTGACTCAACTGACCGGAGTAGCCGCTAACTAGGGGCAGTTCGCCGTAATTTTTAACCACTTCTATGTTGTTTTTAAAGCGGTTTTTCAAAATTAACAGCGTCATCTCCACGCATTCGTGAATGTCTGTCGCGGCTGGTTTTGTCTCGTCCATGTGAGAGAAGTGGTGCAGCCCGTTAACTATTTTTAGCAATTGCGAGGCTCCCAACTCCATCCCTTCTAAGGTAATCGGCAAATCTTCTTGTAAAAAATCAAATTCAATTTCTTTTTTAAGGGCATCAATTCGGGGACAGGGTGCCGAATATTCTTCTTCATAAACCGACATGAGCTGAAGCAAGTGTTCAAAATAGGACAGCAGAAAAGTTAAATTTCCCCAAATACAGTTCAGCGGATTTCTGATTTCGTGAGCTACTTCTGCTACAATCCTCCCCAAACTCGCCATTTTTTCTGTTTGGATGAGTTTGGCTTGGGTTTGTTTGTGGAGTAACTTATTGGTTAATTCGTGAATTCTTGATTGAGCGACCATTAATTGGTGTACGTCTAACAGCTTGTAGGTCTGGGGGGCTATTTCCACTACTACGGGTTCGTAAATTAATTCGGCTGATCTGTAAAGACATTCCTGGGCTGCTTCTACTATTAACTTACTGGCGGGAAGTACGAGTTCCTCTGCCTTGGCAAACTTGTACAGTACCTCTATTGGCCGCTTGAAAAACATTTCTACTCCGTAGCGGCAGTTAACTTTTTCAAAAAATAGACGCCTGGATATCATGCCGACAAAATTACCCTCATTTGTCAACATGACGCCGGGAAGCATGGAATTTTCTTCAAAAGCCTTGGCTACTTCTTTTGCCTGTTGAGTTAATTCAATTTGGCAGTTGGAGAGTGGCAGGTCTAGGAGAGTTGATTCTAAGGAGATGTTCCAAGTACAAAATTCAGGTATATGCAACACTGATAACTCCGAGCTAGTCTCACGCACAGCAAACATAGATGAAACCCCTGTTAAAAATTGTATTCATGAACAACTTAAGTTGCTATTAATTCGTAACGGGTAATTGGTAGCGGGTAGTTGCTAATTTGTGAAATTACAACAGCACCCGATGGGAAAACCCGATCGCACTAGCATTGTGTGCTAAAGATTTTGTTTCTAAATCAATATTAAACGATCTAAGCTTTTGTGGAACTTACGGAGTAGGCGCTTTAAACTTTTTACCATGATATACCTGCGATCGCGTGTTTTCCGAAAATTTTTAATATTTATAACGAATTATTGTGATAAGTTATACCATTTTTCCAGTGATAGAAGGGAATTGGAGAACAGCTCGCGGGTTATCAGTGAATATACGGGCATCCTTCGAGGGTTCGAGGGCCCGGATTAGCCATCGTCCAAGGAGCTGCAGGCTCCAACTGTCAAGACTAGGGCCCAGACCAAAGGAAGTTGGGCCACGGATTCGCTTTCTGCGGATGTAACCGAATGTAACGGATGGAAGGCTTGAGTTATCTAGGAGAGAAGGAAGAAGCAATGTTCCGCAAGGGTTTGTGCAATTAAGAACATCCTAACCGTCGGCCGCGGTTCCTATATCACTACAAAGAAATGCAACTTGAGGCAACTTCCCAACCTCGATGGTCATCAGTTTTTTGCAATCTGCAATCTGCAATCTGTCATCGTCTTAGGGTTCCACCTCCGGCCAGAGGCGTTCTAGCTGATACCGCCAAGCGGCGAGAGTTTTTTCGCTAGACTCTCGCCCTAGTTCCATTTCACCCATCAATCCCTCTGCGTAGAAACGGTCTAAAGTCTGAAGGGTAGTTTCGACAGACTGTCCCTGCATCTTCGCAGCTTTGATGATTTGACGGATGCGGCTTTCTATCAAACCGCCGAAAAAGTCAGACAAACCTCGCTCTTGCAAAGCCAGCACTCTGGCGACGGCGGCCGAGAAATCGGCGGCCGCGAGTGTGGCACAACTGTGCTGAAATACTCCCCACAAAACGTTTTGATGTAAGGCGTAGCGAGTTTCGAGGGTGGTGTCAAAGTTAGCTTCTAGCAGTTTATCAAGAAATGGTTGAGCTTCCTGGGCATCGGCGATCGGCAGCAAAATCCGCAGCCACGTCCCGTCTTCTGAAAGGAGGACTAACAGGCGAAAATTGGGGGTTTCTACTTGCCAAGAAGTGGCAGCAGGCATCTCAACACTGTCACCAAATAAGTCTTTAAGGGTATTGCTAATTTCTTCGGGAGTCATAATGATTTTAGATTTTAGATTTTAGATTTTAGATTTTAGATGAGTCACCAGTCATTAGTCAGCAGTGCGATCTCAAATCTCAAATTGATTTATGGTAGCCAGCGGGGGTGATAGCCGGCAAAGGGAAGTTCTTCTGGCTGTAGTTTTGCGGGAGAACCGTTTGCGGGTACTTCTACTAAGGGTAGCAGCCAGAGGCGGCTGGTGGCGATCGACTGTCCACTATCGTTGCGGGGACTGTCTGCTGCTGAGGGAGTTGCTGCTGTGACTGATTGGTCGAAAATTAATGCCAGCCCGTCGGGAGATAAACTGATTTGGGTATCTAATTGGTTGGGCAAAATCAGCAGCGGTTTGATGGTTCCTACCAAACGAGTCCCCTCTTTTTTGAGGTCGATGGTGGCGATGAAAGGCTGTTCTTTGTAGCTTTCTGTTTTGAGGCGTTGGGCTAACAAACAGTAGAGACGCTGAACTTGGTTGTCTTGGTTTTTGCGGGGGTCGAAATAAACGGCCATAATGCTGCCGGGAATACGCAATATTTCTTGTTCTACACCTTGGTTATCTAAGATGAAAAGCGATCGAGTAAAGTCGCTGTTGTATTTAACATAGGTGGCGGCGGAGTTGTCGCGGGCCATGCCCAATACTTGTTCGTATTTTGGCAAAAATTCTACTGGGTCTGCTTCCGGTTTGAGGGGGACGATCGCTAATCCTTGTTTTTGAGATATTACCATCGATTTGCTATCGGGGCGAATCATAAAATCTCCGCCTTGTTCATTTTCCAAGCGTCGGGGCGGCGCTTTTTCTTCCACAATCCAAGGACTGAAATCGCCGGGATTGCTGCGGTTGACGCGCTGGACAACTATGATTTTTCCGTCGGCTGAGAGGTCGAATTTCAGGTTTTGGTAATCTTTGGAGTCTAAGATTTTGTCGATTCTACCGGCTGGGTATTTTTGTTGAGTTCCTGAGTCCGATTGGGGGTTGAGGCCGGTGGTGACTGTGAATAGTTCTTGATTTAGAGTGCCGCGAGTACGGGCGATTGATCGATCGGTGGCTGAGAATAAAATGCGATCGCTGTCGGGATACGGTTTAAAATCGGTAACGACTAAATCTTTGGGAGTCAGCGGTATCGGTTTTGATTCGCTGCTGGTGAGATTGACTAGCATTAATCTGCTTTCTGTTTCGCCTTGGACACCGATGTAAGCAAAAGCTCGATCGCGGCTGCGAAAGGAACTGCTAAACGGTTGCATTGGCGTTCCTTTATTTTGGTTTTTTTCTCCGAAATACTTATCGGTTGCTCCGGCGAGTTTGACGGTGTAGGTAACGCCGTAGGGTGCTGGATCTTTGAGGGTGTAAGCCATGCGTCTTCCAGCCCAACTAAATTTACCGGGCAGGGGGGGTTCTAGCTTTAAGTTTTCCTCGACGGTGGACTGGTTCATCGGCCGAAAGAATGTGAGGAGAAAGCCGGTATCTTCGGCGCCGATTTGTTTGTTTTCCCAGGTAAATTCTCGCACTCTGGGTGCTGTGCGATCGCCGCTCAGCAGCAGCAGCCCTATTAAGAAGCTCAGCACTAGCATGAGGAAGATGGCCGCGCGGTCGATCGGCTGTTTGAATGGCAGATTAGCGAAGGGTGAAGGATTAATTTTTTTCTTAAAAATACTCACAAATCTTTCTCTCCTACTTTCGGCTGAAAATTAACTGCCAAATTCTCCCTCTTAAATTTTACCGTCTTGGGCGTACTCCCGACCCTCTGAAACGGTTTTTTTTACCAGTGAAAAGGAATGCAACGACGTATGTTGGTAAAAAACTCGGTTTCTGAAAGTGTTGGTACTTTCAGGACTGAATTAAACTCACAAGCTTAAATCCGTGGAGTATGCAGCACTTCCAACAGTATCAACCGAGTGGAGATGTGAAATTATAGATTTTACCTTTTAGGAGGCCTCAGAGCTAAAAATTGCTTGATCGAGAGAGGCTTTGAGGAAAGTAGAGCACCCTACTATTGTGCCAGTTGCGTCCAACACTGTTTGAAATTTTTGATTTTTAATTTAATCTCCAATCTCAAATCGCTAGTTCTTTAATAGGTTGAGGGGTAACGCTGGCTATCTACCCATCCTACTAAGAATCATGACCACTACTTATCTCCCTTTCACGAACCCTTGACGATTGGTGTGTGGGAATTCTTATTAACCGCTGATAGTGTATACGGAGATTCCGGTTCGGGATATAGCTTAGAATATTTGCTATCGTAATGCCTGACCTCAAAATAGTTTAAGTTTGACGGGTGAGGCTTATATAGCGAGAAACATTCCAACAGACAAAAAGTTGCTGCACTCTCTAAAAGCCCGACATTCACTACTTGATTTTTGAAGAAGCGACCTGATTTGATCCAGTGTTTCATCTGGCTTTTTGACAAGCAGTAAAATGCTGAATGAGGATTGCTAAACTCAGCAAATTTTACACTTTCTATCTCTACACTAGATAGCTGATTCCACGAGAGCTGCGAATCTACTGTCAAATCAATATATCTCTTGGTTCCTTGATACATTTCAAAACGGTTTGGGTAAAGAATAGCATTCTCATAGCCGCTTTCTCGGTTAAATTTTTCTAATTTTTCTAGAACGAAAGCATCGTACAAAACAATGTCATCTTCTATGAATAAAAACCAGTCAAATTTTTCTACTCTTTCGACAAATTCTTCCTGAAGTCTAAACTCTACAAACATGGGGTCGCATTCAGGGCCTTCTTGTATCTGAATGCGCTTAATTTGATATTCGGGTAAGTAGGCTGTAACGTGCCTGTTCGGTAGAGTTTGGATAGTAATACTCAGGTCGCAATGAGCAAAACTCGTCAACAGTCCATCTATTGTGTGCCTGAGTCTCTCTATTTTTTCTGCGCCTTTTTCTGGATTGTTAGATTCTTCAACTGATGTAATGTGTGCGACCGCCGCAAAGACTTTGGGGCGTTCTTTTTCGGGCTGTTCGTTTTCTTTGAACAAATTTATAATGCGATTTCTTTGGTAAAAAAACATCATTTTAGTATACCTCGTGGCTACTCTCGATATTTCTTGTAACAGAGCCATTTGTAAAAAGATAAAGTGCATTACTTTTCTTCTTGTATTATTTTCGGCTGACATATAGACAATCTCCTTTTGGTTTACTGAAACAGTTGATTGATTGGAACTAAATCCATCGGTGATATTTTATCGATTGGCAGACCCAAATTAAAAACGACTCTACACCCAAGTAGAGTGGCCAGCACCCCTACAAACAGCGCTGTTAATTGAATATCCTGCCAAAAACAAGTTAGTCCTTCTTTCCACAAACCGTAGTTAGTTACTGCATAGGTAGGAAGGTCGCCGAGAGCTACAGCAATCACGGCACCTAAATTACCTTTTAAGTAGTATCCCAGCGGTATACTTATACATAGATTCACAAAAGTCAGTAGATTGCCTATAGCTGGGTACTGAGACTTTCCTACGGCTAACAGACAAGAACCCATCATATTGTGGAGGGTGGTGTGCCAGATACCTAACGCCAAGATTGGCATCATCCAAGATGCCGCCGCATACTCTTTTCGATACAGTATTAAAATTAACTGATCTCCAAAACTCACAAAAATTGCTAAACCTACGGCTAATGGTATTAGAATTAGCTTGCGGTTCTTGAGTATCTTGGCGCGCAACTCCTCCCGCGGCAACTCTGCCAGCATAGAAATCGAGGGAAAAATCACCCGGCCACTAATGGCGATAATGACTTGGCGTGGCATATCCCCCAGGGTAAAAGCGATTCCGTAAATGCCCAACATTGTTAAAGTAAATATTTTTCCGAGGATGAGTCTATCGGCTTGAGAACACAAGAAAAACAAAGCCGTAGACAAAAATATCCATTTCCCATAAGAAAATATTTCTTTAGCTGCTGCTTTATCCCAAGCAAAGCGGTTTGACTTGCCGGGAATCAAAAAATGGCTCCATACTAGCTCCATTAAAGCTCCAGTAAAGCCAGCGACGAGGATCGCCCAGATGCTGCGATCGAACCAGGCCCAGACAATCATCACTGTTGTAGAAACAATCTGTATGACCAACTCAAAAATTACTACTTTCTTCACTGCCATTTTGCGTTCTAGGCTGGCTGTGGCAGTGGATTTAAACCCTCCTAGTAAGGAATTTATACCTATTATTGGAATCAACCACAGAAGACGGGGCTCTTCATAAAAACTAGCAACGGGCTGGGTAATTATAATCAAACAAATGAAAATGAACAAGCTGCGAATAACTTGCAGTGTCCAAGCGGTGTTGAGAAATTGAGGATCTTCCCCGCGCTTATTCTGGATGATACTTGGGCCCAAACCTATGTCTGTAAATAAGTTGATCCCTGTTATAAAAACGTAGCTTAGACCTACCAGACCAAATAATTCGGGCAAAAGCAGACGCGTCAGGATTAAGTTACTGCCAAATCGGATAATTTGACTGCTTCCATAGCTGGCGATCGTCCAGGCAGCACCTTTGATAGCTAATTTTTTTTCTGATGACATATACTCAGAATTTATTTCCTAATTACGAGTGTAGTTGCTGAATTTGTTATTTGCAACTCCTACAGGATGATGCTGCCACTTTTCTTGCTGACTTTACCGTATCTTCATAGGTAGACGCAAGTTGGATCGGGACTGTCCATCTCGCAATAAAGGTAAAATTTAATCTCATACTTACTCTCCATCTAATAATCATAAGGGTTTTTGGGTTCAGGAATTGGTTTGAGGGAGGATGCTTGAATGATTAATTTGCGCTTGCCTTGCAGTTCTTCTACGATCGTTTCTCCTTCTATTTCTAGCCAACTGTCTGGGGCAAAGGTGGTGCGACTTTGACCGATCAGTAATTTTACTGGCAACCCGATCGGATAAGCGTCTGCCGCGCAGCAGGTAATGATAAAACGCCCGATCCACATATATTGTTCTGCTAGGTTAGGGGGATGAATTACAAATCCTTGAACTTTGACTTTTTGACCTCTGTATGTGTCCGGTTCGGGGTTGAAATTTAGCAGCCGCACCCATTCGACGAGCGAGCGCTGTTCGGGTTTTGTAGTATTGCGAAATTCTTGGGGTTGCAGTCTGGTGATGGGCAGGGATTCGGTGAGGCCTCGTTCTAATGCTGTCTGGCTGGTAAAAGTGCGTGGCGTTGTGAGTAAACCTATTAATGCGACGCTCAACATTAAGGTGCTGCCGATACTGGGGGGAAACAAAGTAACGTGTTCAACTTCTGTGATTCTGAGAGAGTTATTTGCTGCTGATGTCCGCGATTGCTTTGTGAGGCGATCGAGTTTTAAGAGTTCCCAAGTTTTTAACCCGCCAATAACCATTAAGCCGATTCCTCCCGCTAGAGTCAAGCCAAAGTAATTGGGGTGAATGAGAATGCTTAATTTGCCGCTAATCCAATATTTAAGAAGCAGTATTCCCCAGGCTAAGATAGCTAGGGCGTCCAGCCAAGGGCTAATTTTTTTAAGATTCATTTTTTAATAGTGATTGGGAAACAAGAGGTAAGAGGGAAGAGGGAAAAGAAAAAAATACTTACCCGTATATCCGTGACTTCCGTGTCGTGGAGCAAGGTCATTGAAAATCGAAAATGGTATTAGTGGTCTGTTCGAGCTAATTTATTAACCTAAATGCAAGTTGACAGCGAGGGTCATTAAAAAGGTTAACTGAGCTGCCAAGACAACTAAGTAAACTACGGATCTACCTTTAAAAATTGACAGCATTAAACCGATGCCTTTGAGGTCAATCATCGGGCCGAAAACGAGAAATGCTAACAGCGAACCGCTGGTAAATGTGGAAGCAAAAGACAGGGCAAAAAAGGCATCTACTGTAGAACAAATCGATACCACTGCGCCTAAGAGCAGCATGGCTAGAATCGAGGAAACGGGGCCTTGGCCGAGGTTGAGAATTAGTTCGCGGGGGGCTCCTACTTGAATGATGGCCGCGATCGCACTTCCGATCACCAACACTCCTCCCAATTCGCGCAACTCCTGTACCATAGTATCTAAAAGCAGGCGCAGACGCTCTTTAGAAACAGGGTGGAACATCGAGGAACGTTTCGAGGTTTTTTCTGTTTTGCCTGTTTGTAATGGCTGCCAGTTGTCTTGTAGCAAAGATTCGATCGGCACCGCCCCCCCCGGCTGACCGAGCATAAATGTTCCCGACTGCAACAGCAGCGGAGTGTTGGCTTGGACGAGTTCTTTTTTGGAAAACTCTGGTTTTGGGAGGGGAATGGCGCGGGCTACAGACGGGTGCAGCAGAGGCCGCAAGTCTTTTTGGGCGCTGAACACCCAGCCGATAATTGTAGCTATAGACAGAGAAAATACCACCCGCAAAACTACAATTTCTGGCTGATCGCGAAATGCCGTCCAAGTCGCCCAAATTACCACGGGGTTGATGGTGGGGGCTGCGAGCAAAAAGCCGATCGCGGCTGGTGCGGGCACTCCCTGCATCAGTAGCCTGCGGGCTACTGGCACGTTACCGCACTCGCACACGGGAAACAAAAAGCCGATCGAACTGCCCATCAAAGCCGCCAGCAGCGGGTTTCGCGGGATGCGCGATACGAGTTTGCGTTCGTCTACAAAGCCCAGCAGCAAACCTGAGAATAAAACTCCCAGCAGCAGAAAAGGTATTGCCTCTACTAACAAGCTGAGAAACAGGGTGAAAGCATTGTTTAACTGATTTGTCAGGGCGGGTTGCATCGATCACCTACGGGTAGATTGCTATTTAGTTATACGTCTTTGGTAGAACTCCTTGTATATCATAACAAAGCATAGCACTAAATTAAGATCCAGTTATTTTTTTTAGCCTTTTTTTTGCTGGATTTTGTAAATATTATAATTTAATCAATCCTGATGCCTTGAATAATTTGGACTGGTTAAAGTTGTTTGAATTTAACAAAGATTTTATTCATATCCGCCTCGTACAGCCAATCAATAATTGACTCTGCCAACCGTCGCAGATTTGATAGATTTTGCGGTTAACAATAATTGATTGTAGAACAAATGCCAAGGCAGATTTTGGAGATTGCGGGCGAGGCTAAGTGTTTTATATAACGATCTCTATAAAATTGGTTTTTAGCGATGACTTTAGTTTTCACTACAAACCTATAGGTGACCCACTGGCAGGTGTGTCGCTGGCTGAGCGTTACGGGGGGTTGCGAGTACCGGATCGGGGAGATGGGATAAAATCGCCTCAAATGCCCTAGCTTGAAAGGCGTCCCGCCATCGCGATTGCAAGCTAAAACTCCGGGACGCGACCCCCCGAATTTCTGCTTTTAACTTGTCTGCTGACGGGCTGCATCGTGTTGGCGATCGGGCAATTGCGATTTTATTCTATTGTCAATCAATTATATTTCTCAGTACAAAAACGTATTAACAAAAGGTTAAGACGATAACTTAAGGTTAATGAATAGTTAAATAGTCGAACCAAGCGTTAATACCGCTCAAGTCAGTATAAAATAAAGTCAGGTATAATTACCAGGGCGCATTTATCTGGGCTATTCTCAATCTTGCCTAATACTTTAAGTGGTAAAATTCCATTTACTACAGTCAGTTTTTTGTGTAATTTAAAATGCAGTTTGCCAGGGGGATGCCGGTCAAAGCACTCAGCCACTCACCTGCTGACCTTTGGTAGCTGAATGTCTGCCGGCAAATAGAACCCAAAAAAGCGTGCTGATAAATTTATGTTGAATACCTCCTGCGTAGAAAGACCCGTCCAACCCATCTCCGAGGCTGACCTAGGAGAACTTTGTTTAGACTCTACTCTCCAACAATTGTCGCTTTACGATTTTCAGGTAGAAGCTACGGATTGGGGAATGCGAATTTCTCAGATGTTAGAAGCTAATCCGCTATTACCGGGAGTCATTGTGACCCATCAAGGTGAATTTGCAGGCATGATTTCCCGGCGGAGATTTTTAGAATTTATCAGCCGTCCTTTTGGGCGAGAATTATTTTTAAAACGACCTGTGAGGGCTTTGTACCGCTTTGCCGAAACTGAGAGTTTAATTTTTCCCAGCAATACTTTAATCGTGGATGCAGCCAGGAAGTCGTTGTTGCGATCGAAAGAACTGCTTTACGAACCGATTGTAGTTCAAGTGTCGTCTCAAACTTATAGTTTGCTAGACGTGCACGAACTGTTAGTAGCCCAATCCAACATTCATGAACTAGCGACAAAATTGCTGAGGCAGCAAACTCAATCTCAACTAATTCAAACTGAAAAACTAGCCAGTTTGGGGCAGATGGTAGCTGGAGTCGCCCACGAAATTAGAAATCCCCTCACCTGCATCAGCGGAAATCTCGGCTTTTTGTCCAACTACTCGAAAGATATCATGGAGTTGCTGTCTGCTTACGAACACATTGTGGGTGACAGCGAAAAAATTGGCGAACTCAAAAAACACATAGAATTTGATTTTTTGCAAGAAGATTGGGTGGAAATTCTCAAAAGTATGAAAGTTTCATCACAGAGGCTGACCGAACTCGTCACCAGTCTGCACACCTTTTCTCACATGGACGAAACCCATTTGAAAGAAGCTAACATCCACGAATGTATTGACAGTACGCTGCTAATTATGAAAAACCGTCTGAAGTACGGGATTAAAGTAGTTAAAAGCTATGGTGATTTGCCTTTATTCAAGTGTTACTCTGGTCAGTTGAGCCAGGTATTTATGAATATCATCAGCAATGCGATCGACGCTTTGGAAGAGGAACAAGCAGAAAAAGGTTTTGTGCCTGTGATTACTATTGAAACCGAGGTAATAGACAGTTCGGACGGAGACTGCGTGAATTCGGAATTAATTCAAAATTATGCTATGGGCGATCGACAAAATGCAAAACAGCTATCATCCGCCAGCCAAAACGGCGACTTCTCCCTAGAAGCGGCGGAAAAAAATCAAAATAACGCTTGGATAGCCATCCGAATTGCCGATAACGGGCCGGGAATTCCTCCAGAAATTCAGCGGCGGATTTTTGAGACATTTTTCACCACCAAACCGGCGGGGAAAGGTACAGGTTTGGGCTTGGCAATTACCCATCAAATTGTTACGGAAAAGCATAAAGGCAAGCTGAATTTGCATTCTACGCCCGGTACAGGTACTGAATTTGAAATTTTGTTGCCATTGATTTGAAGCAATAAGTCATATCAAATCTGTTAGCATCGGAATTATTCCTATCTCTCTTCTCTTGATCTGCGTGAATCAGCGTCAGTCCATTGTCATCTGCGGTTAATAAATTCTCTTTTTTTAACCGCAGATACAGGCAGATTAACACCGATTAACGCAGATGAATTATATCAATTCCGGTTGCACCATCGGTGATTGTTGATTGATGACTAATGACTAATGACTACTGACTAATGACTAATGACTACTGACTAATGACTAATGACTACTGACTCTTTTTAAGCTCTTAGCTGAACAGGCATTACCAAGAATGTAGCATTAACTCCGCCCAAAGGCTGGAAAATTACGGGGGCTAAAGCACCGTTTAATTGCAGTTGAATTTCTGGGGATTGAGCAGTTTTCAAAATGTCAATTAAGTATTTCACGTTGAAAGCAATATCTATGCTATCTCCAGAAATCTGTGCCGGCATTGACTCTTTGCCGCAGCCGACATCTTTAGCATCTACAGACAAAGTAATTTCCTGATTCTCCTCGTCGATGCTGCATTTGAGAATATTATTTTTTTGGTCGGCAAAAACTGCTATTCTTTCAACTGCTGCTAAGAACGATCGCCTTTCTAAGGTAATTTGTCGCTCAAAAGACGGCGGAATTAACTGCCGATATGCGGGATACTGCCCTTCCAAGGTGCGGGTTGTCAGCCGCTGGTCTGCCCATTCAAACACTACTTGACCGTGTTCAAAATGCAGGGTGACAGGTTCAGTCCACTGGCGCATCACCAGCATTCTTTCTACTTCCCGCAATGCTTTAGCGGGGACTGTCACCTCAAATTCTTCTTGGGTTTCTTCGCCTTCAGCTTTTTCATTGGCAGTTTGAACTACTGCCAATCTGTGGCCGTCTGTAGCTGCAAATTCCAAGCAATCTTGCAATACCTTTAAATGCACGCCTGCAAGTACCTGTTTTGCCTCGTCGGGGCTAGTAGCAAATAAAGTTCCTTTGAGTCCTTCTATCAAGGCTTCCGGCGGCAATTTGAGGATTGTTCCGGCTTCGATTGCGGGCAATTCTGGGAATTCTTCTGGGCCCATGCCTCTAACTTGGTAGCTGCCAGAACTGCAAGTGAGATATGCTACGGTGTCCCCCGCTTCGTCTTCTAAAGTAATCTCTCCATCTGGGAGTCTCGAAACAATATCGTTGAGTAATTTAGCGGGTATGGTAAAACTGCCGCCGCCTGTTACTTCTGCTGCGAAGCTGGTGCGAATGCCCAAACTGAGATCGAAAGCTGTCAAGCTAACCCGCTGATTTTCCTCATCCGCTACTAAGAGCACGTTGGCGAGTACCGGATGTGTCGGGCGGGAGGGAACGGCCCGACTTACCAACGAGAGGTTGGCGTTGAGGTCACTTTGGGTGCAAACCAATTTCATGGTAGGAAGGTTAATTAACCGGATTTGAAACAGAAACAAATCGTATCACAGAAAGCCAGCGGGTCGGTTTTTCTGTGTGTAGGGCTTAAGCATGGGGCTAGAAACCGGGTTTCTAGGCAAAATTTTGTCTGTAAAAACCAGAAATCTTCGTAGAAACCGGGTTTCTGAAGTCAGCGCGCATCGCGAATTATCTGTGTTGGGTGTGCAGGGATCATCAGTTTTTTTTAATTTATTGAATTATTTTTGTACCGATCGCCCTGTGGAAACTGTGGAAAAAAAAGCTAACTGCTTGCTGGGCGTCACTCTTAGGTAATAAATACTTGTGGAAAACTTGTGGAAAAGCTGTTGAGGTCGATCGCCCATTTTTGTGCAAAAACTGTTTCGGGCGAGCGAGTAAAGTTTTCCACAAACTGAGGGCAACTTTTCCACAGGTTTTTCCACAGGCTAGCTGCTACGCATAGAGATTGTCTGTTATGCGAGAGTTACCCCTTCGATCATAGGTGTCAACTTAAGCTTTTTGTCCGCCAGTCCTGCCGCCCACCCGGCACTCTTCGCCAGGGAATGAATTCCACGGGGCTTATAGCTAAAGTCCTCTCAAAGAGGACTGAAGAGCTCATTAGTCCTATGCAAGAGGATTTTAGCTTTGAGGCTCTTGTTTCAACCCCTGCCGGACTATGGGTTTTACGTTAAGTTGACACTAATGCCCTTCGATGATTCCCATCTTGAAATCGCTGCATAGAGTCATTGGTGTAACAACTGACAACTGACAACTAACAACTGACTTCTTCTCAAGTTTTGCGGCTGACAACATTAATTCGATCGCTCAACTGACGCAAAGTTTGAGCCAAATTCGGGTCAGTGTTCCGCAACTGAGCAATTTTGTCACAACTGTAAAGCACAGTCGTGTGATCTTTGCCACCGAACACTTCGCCCACTTTCGGCAAACTCAAACCAGTATGCTGCCGAATTAAATACATCCCTATTTGACGTGCCAGACTAATTTCTCGCCTGCGGGAAATGCCTTTCAAATCTTCAACAGAAACATCAAACTCCTCTGCCACAACTGCAATTACTGCATCGGGAGTCGCCTCTACGCTTTCAGTTTGCGGGTTCAAAACCGGGGTGATATTCTCCACGGTCATCGGCAAACCGGTAATTGAAAGATATGCTACCGCCCGAATCAAAGCACCTTCCAATTCCCGAACGTTGGAAGTGTAACTAGAAGCAATGTATTCAATGACATCTCGCGGCAGACGCATATTTTCATACTCGGCTTTTTTCTGCAAAATTGCCATCCTAGTTTCCAAGTCTGGCAATTGAATGTCGGCAATTAATCCCATGGAAAATCTGGAACACAAACGCTCTTGCAGGCGTGGGATTTGCTGCGGCGGGCGATCGGAAGCTAAAACTACTTGATTCCCGGCTTCGTGCAAAGTATTAAAAGTGTGAAAAAATTCTTCTTGAGTATATTCTTTGCCTTCTATAAATTGGATGTCGTCTATTAATAAAACATCGGCTGCTCGATAATGATCGCGGAAAGTTTGCATACTATCTTTCCTAATTGCGGCGATTAAATCGTTAGTAAATTTCTCAGTAGAAACGTAAAAAATCTTGGCGTTGGGGTCAATTTCCAAGCGATAATGACCGATCGCCTGCATCAAATGAGTTTTGCCCAAACCAACGCCACCGCACAAAAATAGGGGATTGAATTCTCGGCCAGGAGACTCAGCTACCGCAAGGGAAGCTGCGTGAGCCATGCGGTTGTTAGAACCGACAACAAAGCGGGAAAATAGGTATTTGGGGTTTAAATTGGCGGGTTTGGGGGGGTGAAGCGAGTGGCTTTCCATATCGGCGATGGGGGAGGGCCAAATCATGGCGGAGTCACTGCTGCCGCCTGTTTCGTTTCCTCCGGCAATGGTCAAGTAAATGTCTACGGGATAGCCGAGAATTTCGTAGACTGCATCGGCAATGGTTTTGACGTAATATTTTTGCAACCAATTGCGAGCAAAGGGGTTGGGGGCGCTGACGATCAAACAGTTATTTTCGAGTTGTTCGGCGCGGGCAGTTTTGATCCACGTCTCAAAGCTAGGTCTGCTCAGTTGTACCTGGAGACGTTCAAGTATCTGATTCCACAGACTTTCGAGGGGAATGTCCATCGCTCACCTCTGCCGATCGGCATTCAAGAGATTAAGTTTATAGTCTAGAGAGTTTAGTCGTCAGATGCTAAAGTTTAAGGGAGTCTGCCGTAGCTTGCGGGGCGGGACGCCATCGCCCAAAAATTTTGCGGCTCTGCAGCCCAAACCAGGTATCGGGGAGCTGTTCAGCAAATATTTAGATTTGGCAGGAAAGCCTTAAAACATGGCCATGAAGAGTTCTACTGGCAAATTTTGGAAGCAACCGGCAATTTACATATTGCTGCTGGTAACGGGAGCCGGAGCCGCCATGTTGGGCGATCGTCTGACGGTTTCTCAATTTCGTGCAAATTCTGGCGATTCGGGACAAAGGGCGCTGGAACCGAAATTGCAACTGCCTCCTAATACAAAGGATCAAGCTAGCAAAGTCTTGCCGCCTGTTTCCTTGTCCGGCGACGCGGCTAATGTGAATTTTATTGTGGCTGCGGTGGCAAAAGTTGGCCCGGCAGTGGTTCGGATCGATGCTTCGCGCCGGGTGAAACCGGGAAATAGAGGGCTGTCGCCGGAAGATTTTTTTGGGAGAGAACCGAATTCGGGCGGCCGAGGCGGGATCGAACGGGGCACTGGTTCGGGTTTTGTCATCGGTGCCGACGGCTTGATTCTCACTAACGCTCACGTTGTAGAGGGAGCCGATACGGTAAATGTAACTCTCAAGGACGGCCGCAGCTTTCAGGGGCAGGTGTTGGGGGCGGATAAGGTGACGGATGTGGCTGTGGTGAAGATTGAGGCGAATAATGTGCCTGTGGTGACGATCGGCAATTCGGATAAGCTGTTGCCTGGGGAATGGGCGATCGCGATCGGTAATCCTTTGGGTTTGGACAATTCCGTAACTGCGGGGATTATTAGCGCTACGGGGCGATCGAGTTCTGATGTCGGCGTACCCGACAAGCGGATCGGTTTTATTCAAACAGACGCTGCAATTAATCCGGGGAATTCCGGTGGCCCGCTGCTGAATGCTTCGGGTCAAGTTATTGGCATGAATACGGCGATTATTCAAGGTGCTCAAGGATTGGGGTTTGCGATTCCCATTCAGGCGGCCCAACAGGTGGCGAAGGAACTGATTACGACAGGGAAAGTCGAACACGCTTATTTGGGAATTGAAATGGCGACGCTGACTCCGGAGGTTAAGCAGCAAATTAACAGCAACGCTAACAGCAGCCTGCGAGTTGCAGTCGATCGGGGTGTGGCTATTGTTAGCGTTGTTCCTAATTCTCCGGCAGCAGCAGCCGGTTTGCGGGCTGGAGATGTGATTCAAAAAATTAATAATCAGCCGATTATTCAGTCGGAAGCTGTTCAGGAGTTTGTGCAAAATGCTAAGGTTGGCGGTCTGTTACAAATGGAGATTAATCGCAACGGGCAAATAGTTAATTTGACTGTTAAACCGGGGAGTTTGCCGGTTCAAAAAGTTAGATAATCTGTTGACAGTTGACGGTTGACAGTTGACAGTTGACGGTTGACAGTTGTTACCATATACCAATTAGCAATTACCAATGACTAATTAATATGGCAGAACTCTTACAAATCTCACAATTAGGAAATCCCGTGCTGCGTCGCCCGTCGCAAGTTGTCGAGAATATTAAGGACGATCGCATTCAACAGTTAATCGACAACCTAATTTCTACCGTACAACACGCGCACGGAGTAGGGATTGCCGCCCCTCAAGCGGCTCAGTCCGATCGCCTGTTCATCGTCGCATCCCGCCCCAATTTGCGGTATCCCCAAGCACCCCACATGGAACCCACAGCAATGATTAATCCGCGGATTGTGGCTGCATCAACAGAGACAGTCAAAGACTGGGAAGGCTGTTTGAGCATTCCGGGTATTCGGGGATTGGTGCCGAGAAGTAGGGCGATCGAGATAGAATACACCTGTAGAGACGGCAAACTCCACCGACAAGAATTGACAGACTTTGTGGCCCGAATTTTTCAACACGAACACGACCATTTAGATGGAATCGTGTTTTTAGACAGAGTGGAAAATACCCACGAACTAATCACAGAGGACGAGTACCAAAAGCAAATTGTCAACTTACTATAACACTTGATATAATTGCTAGTAGTAACACCAGTGATGTTGTGAATAGGAGGGCGAATGTCTATCAACTTAGAAAAAGGCGGGAGAATCAATCTCTCTAAAGAAGCACCCGGGCTGAAAAATGCCGGAATTGGTTTGGGATGGGATACCAATGCTACAGACACCGGCGCAGCATTTGACTTAGATGCTTCCGTGTTTATGTTGGGGGCTACTGGCAAAATTCCCGGCGAAAAATACTTTGTTTTCTACAACAACAAGGAGTCGCCGGACACTTCTGTAATACATCTGGGAGATAGCAGAACCGGAGAAGGCTTTGGCGATGATGAAACAGTTACCGTCGATTTAACCAAAATCGATCCGGCGGTGCAAGAAATTGTGTTTGTGGTAACTATCCACGAAGCAGAATCGAGAAGGCAAAACTTCGGTCAAGTGCGGAATGCTTTTATCAGGATTTACGACACTACTACTAACACAGAGGTAACGAAGTACGATTTGGACGAGGATTTTGCTAAGGAGACAGCGGTAGAGTTTGGCAGACTTTACAAAAAAGACGGTGAGTGGAGGTTCCAAGCTGTAGGACAAGGCTACAATTCCGGCTTGCAAAGCTTTGTAGAGAAGTATGCCGCATAAAAAAGCGATCGCTCCTAGCTAAATAAATCGAGGGGAAATTCGGAAGCAGGAATGTTTCCCTCGATTTTAAGCAATCAGACTCATGAGGTGATAAACCAGATGGGAATTCAATTAAAGAAGGGCGAAAGATTTAATCTTTCTAAAACATCTCCTAATTTAACAAAAGTTGCGATCGCCCTGGGGTGGGAAATAGCAACTGAACTAAGTTTATCGAACTCAAACCCGCAAAGCTGCGATATCGATGCCTCTGTTTTTGCATTAGGTGCAGACGGCAAGATTCCCGATGAAAGATACTTTGTATTTTACAATAACTCGCAGTCGCCGGACGGAGCGATCGCCCATTCTGGAGATAATCAAACTGGTCAAACTCAAGGAGATGACGAGACAATTTATGTAGACTTAGAAAAAGTAACGGCTGCTGTTGAGGAAATCGTTTTTGTGGTCACGATTCACGACGCACAAGCTAAACATCAAAATTTCAGCCAAATCAGAAATGCTTTTATCCGATTGTACGATCGCGAAACCGACAGCGAACTAGCCCGCTATGATTTAACAGAAGCTTTTTCTGAAGAAACAGCAGTCGAGTTTGGACGGTTGTATAAAAAAGATGCAGCTTGGAGATTTCAGGCCGTAGGGCAAGGATATAAAGCAGGGTTGCAGAGTTTTGTTGACAAGTATCATTCAGAGATTAAACCGGAAGAAAAGACACTAGAAGCGCCTAAAGTCAAGAAAGTAGAACTGCCTAAATTAGAGATGCCTGAAGCTAGCGGGAAAATTCAGAAAGGTATGGCAATAAAACTTGAAAAAACAGGCGACTCGCACAAAATAAACCTCAGTAAATCAGGTAGTTCTGAGTTGCTTGCAGTTCACGCCAATCTCGACTGGGAAGAAGTGCAAAATCGGGGCAGATTTTCGGAAAAATTCCTGGGAGTAAAGGGGACTCCCGATCTGGATCTTGGTTGTATGTACGAGATGGCTAACGGCGAAAAGGGAGTGATTCAGCCCTTGGGAAAATGCTTCGGCTCAAAAATGTCTTCACCCTACATATTTCTCGATAAAGATGACCGCACTGGCGCGACTGAGGGAGAAAATATGTATATTTTTAGACCTGATTTGATTAAACGGGTGATGTTTTTTGGTTTCATCTACGCAGGGGTTCGCGACTTTAAAACTGTGCGGGGACGAATGTTGTTCAAAATCAGCAACGGTGAAGAAGTATATCTCGAACTCGATAATCCAGATAGCAATAGAAATTTTTGTGCGGCGGCTATGATTGAGAAGATAGGTTCCCAGATTGTAATACTCAAAGAGGAAAGATACTTTCGCGGACATGAAGAAGCCGATCGCTACTACGGATTTGGATTTAATTGGTATGCCGACACTAAGTAGTGGTGGCAGTCGAGTAGAGTTCATCCAGTTAAATAAAACAACTGGTTGAACAACTGATATCTTCCAATTTACTTAAGTTCTCATACACTTTAGGGAGTCACAAAACTATGGCTATCAACTTGACAAAAGGACAATCGATCGTTCTCAGCAAAAGCGAATACGACTTATCCCGATTAACAATGGCTTTGGGCTGGGATGTAGCACAAGCTAAAAAAGGTCTTTTCGGCCGAAGCAGCGGTGCCAATTTTGACTTAGATTCCTACGCTCTGCTGCTGGGAGAAAATGGCAAAATAAAGAACTACAAAGAGGATGTAATTTATTACTCTCATTTGGAGTCAAATGACAAAACAGTTGTTCACTCAGGCGACAATCTCACGGGGGCTGGAGACGGAGACGACGAACAAATAGTGGTGAAACTGAGCTCTTTGCCAGCACAATATCACAAAATTATTCTGGGCGTAAATATTTACGATGGAAAAGAAAGAAAACAGCATTTCGGCCTGGTACAAAATGCTTTCGTGAGGGCGGTAGATGCCGCCGGGAAAGAAATAGCTCGCTATCGCTTGTCAAATGACCCTTCTTATGAAGGAAAATTAAATATGTTGATGGGAGAAGTTTATCGAGAAGGCGGCGAGTGGAAGTTTAAGGCTTTGGGAAATCCTTTGGCTGAGGATATGAACGGTGTTGTCGGTTCGTTTATGCGGTGATATTAAAGATGTTTTTTTAACCGCCGATAAACGCAGATAAACGCAGATGAAATTCCATCTGCGTTTATCTGTGTTAATCCGCTGATATCTGCGGTTAAAAAATCCCCATTTACTTATTAGACATCTGAAAAAAAGCTACTCCAATCAATCTTTAATCGGCCGCATTGTCGGGAACATCACCGCATCGCGGATGCTTTGAGTATTAGTTAAAAGCATCACCAATCTGTCTACGCCGATACCCATTCCGGCACAGTTAGGCATTCCCAAAGATAGCGCTTGAATAAAGTCTTCATCCATTGGATGCGCTTCGTCATCGCCGGCATTTTTCTGCGCCAACTGTTCCTCAAAGCGCTTTCTTTGCTCTTTCGGATCGTTCAATTCTGAGAAGCCGTTCGAGTATTCTGTACCGTTGATAAATAGCTCGAAACGTTCTACAAATCCCGGCTTGCTGCGATGTCCTTTTGCTAAGGGACTGACTTCGACAGGATAGTCGATGATGAATGTAGGTTGAATTAGTTTGGGAACAACTAATTTGTCAAAAACTGCATACAGCACGTAGCCTAAACTCTGTTGTTCTAGCTTAGACAGGTGCAATTCTAGTTTGGTTGCAGAGGCGATCGCACTTTCCAAGTCCAAACTGTCAAAATCCAGCCCAAATTCGTCTCTGACAGCTTCTACCATCGTTTTCACTTGCCAGTGTTTGCCGTTGAAACCGGGATATTTTTCGCTGTAGTCGAACTTGCGTTCTAAACTAATTGTTTCCCCCTGATTTTCAATTTCCTTGACATCTCCAAATACAGCCGCTGCTGCGAAACACATCACGTCTTCGACAACTCCTAAAATGTCGAAAACATCAGCATAAGCTTGGTAAACTTCTAAAGAGGTAAACTCGGGATTGTGGGTGCTATCAATGCCCTCATTTCTAAATGCTTTCCCTAGTTCAAAAACTCGCTCGAAGCCGCCGCAAATTGCTCTTTTTAAGAACAGTTCTGGAGCCACTCGCAAATACAAATCTACCTCTAAAGCATTGTGGTGAGTGATGAAGGGTTTAGCAGCAGCACCGCCGTAAATAGCTTGCAGTGTTGGCGTTTCTATTTCGTAAAAATTGGCTTGCCACAGATAGGAACGGATGCTTTGAACGATGCGGCTGCGAAGCATAAAACGGTTGAGCGCATCTTGGTTGCTTGCCAAATCCATTTCGCGGTGACGGCGGCAAACTTCGGGGTCGTTAATTCCGTAATAAGCATCGGGAAATTGAATGGTAGCTTTTGATAAAAGCTTTAATTCCCGCACTAAAATAGAAAGTTCTCCCCTGGGGGTGCGACAGCCGATACCTTCGACGCCGACAAAATCGCCGACATCGAGCAATTTTTTAATTTGTTCAAAGCTCAAACCGACTTCGCCGGTGACGATTGCTTTCTCGATTTTGAGTTGAATTTTGTCTGTGGCGTCTTTTAAATCGATGAAACCAATTTTGCCGCTGTCTCGCTTGGAAGTGATGCGGCCGGCTAATCGCAGGGGAATTTCTTCGGGGTCACTTTCTCCGTTTGCGAGTTCTTTTCCCGGCTGACTAAATATTTCGCGAACTTGTTGGGATGTGTGCGATCGCGCGTAGGATTCACTGGGATATGGTTCTATGCCTTGCGATCGCAGTTCGTCTACTTTTTGACTGCGGACTTCGGCTTCACTGAGAGTCATTAGTTATTGCCTGATTAAAATTACAAATATCTGACATCTTGCACTATTCTGGCGATCGTGTGAACGGGTGGGCTAGAAGAACCCAACCCCTACTCCCCACAAGAAAATTCACTCTTTGTGGAACAGGCATCTTGGCTGTTCGTGACAAAGCTGCAAGATGTCAGAAACACCAAACTCTATCATAATAGGGCTGCTTTGAGAGCCAATTTGCCAAATAATAAGTTACACCCTCTCGTAGCCCGATCGCACAGACCCGCACTCGCCCCAGAAATATCTCCGATAACAATTTACGATCGACTGCACAAAGCGACCGAAACATTAAAAAATTAAGTTGTCTGTCGATCGCAACAGGTGAGATGATATGTAGTGCAGCCTCACGGCAGTTCCATCGAAACTGAACAGTAGAGACGATAGTCGTCGATCGAACTCGGCTCATCGCACCTCTGTCAGAATCGACCACACACTCTCTCTCTTACATATAAAAACCAGAATTATGGCTGTTGCAACCCAATCACTCGAAGAACTCTGCATCAACTCTATCCGCTTTCTCGCCATCGATGCGGTAGAAAAAGCAAAATCAGGCCATCCAGGACTGCCGATGGGCGCTGCCCCTATGGCCTTCGTGCTGTGGGATCGGTTCATGCGGTTCAACCCCAAAAACCCCAAGTGGTTTAATCGCGATCGCTTCGTCCTCTCAGCCGGCCACGGCTGTATGCTACAGTACGCCCTCATGTACTTGACCGGCTACGATAGCGTCACCCTCGACGACATCAAGCAATTTCGCCAGTGGGAGTCCAAAACCCCCGGACACCCCGAAAACTTCATGACAGAAGGCGTAGAAGTTACCACTGGCCCCCTGGGACAAGGAATTGCTAATGCCGTTGGTTTGGCAATGGCAGAAGCTCACCTCGCTGCTAAGT
Source organism: Microcoleus sp. LAD1_D3 (assembly GCF_036702135.1). Lineage (NCBI taxonomy): Bacteria > Bacillati > Cyanobacteriota > Cyanophyceae > Oscillatoriales > Microcoleaceae > Microcoleus > Microcoleus sp. LAD1_D3. The sequence continues at coordinate 70,296 of NZ_JAUBSB010000017.1, forward strand.
TTAACAAGCCCGACCACAAAATTGTTGACCACTACACCTATGTCATCATGGGTGACGGCTGCCACATGGAAGGCGTTTCTGGCGAAGCTTGTTCTTTGGCCGGACACCTCGGACTCGGCAAATTAATTGCCTTGTACGATGACAATCACATTTCTATTGAAGGCGACACCAGCTTGGCCTTTACTGAAGATGTGGGCAAGCGTTTTGAAGCTTACAATTGGCACGTCATTACAGTAGACAATACCGCTCTAGACGAAGATACTAACCTAGAAGCAGTTCACAAAGCTATTGAAGAAGCCAAAAAAGTCACGGACAAACCGTCCATGATTAAAGTCCGTACCATCATTGGTTACGGTTCTCCCAACAAGCGCAATTCCTACAGTGCTCACGGCGCTGCTTTGGGTAGCGATGAAGTGCAAGCAACTCGTGATTTCTTGAAGTGGGAACACGCACCGTTTGAGATTCCTGATGATGCTTTGTCACACTTCCGCAAAGCAGTCGAACGTGGCGCTCAATCTGAGCAAGAATGGCAGAAAGCTTTTGATGCTTATAAAGCAGCATATCCTGCAGAAGCTGCAGAATACGAGCGCACAGTTGCCGGCAAACTTCCCGAAGGTTGGGATAAAGTTTTGCCGACATACAAGGCAGAAGATAAGGCCGATTCGACTCGGAATCATTCGGGAAAATGTTTGAATGCTTTGGCAAGTGTGTTACCTGAACTGATCGGCGGTTCCGCTGACTTGGCATCTTCTAACATGACTTTGCTCAAGGGTGAAAAAGACTTCCAACAAGGTCAGTACGAAGGACGTAACCTGCGGTTTGGTGTGCGGGAACACGGCATGGGTGCGATCGCCAACGGTATGGTACTGCACGGCGGTTTGATTCCTTACTGTGCTACTTTCTTGGTATTTGCTGACTATATGCGGGGAGCAATTCGCCTCTCTGCACTATCGGAAGCTGGAGTTATTTACGTAATGACTCACGACTCCGTAGCCTTGGGCGAAGACGGCCCGACTCACCAACCGGTGGAAACCATCGCTTCTCTGCGAGTAATTCCCGATTTGTTGGTAATGCGCCCTGCGGATGGTAATGAAACATCCGGCGCTTACAAAGTGGCAGTTGAAAGCCGCACCCGCCCAACTTTAATGGCTCTGTCGCGCCAAAATCTGCCCAACTTGGCTGGAAGTTCGATCGAAGGAACGGCCAAAGGCGCTTACATTTTGTCCGACGACGGCGGCACTCCCGACATCATTTTAATCGGCACCGGTGGCGAAACATACCTCTGCGTTGATGCCGCTGAAAAATTGCGCGCTGCAGGCAATAAAGTGCGCGTAGTTTCCATGCCTTGCTGGGAATTGTTCGACTTACAAGATGCCGCTTACCGCGAATCTGTACTGCCGAAAGCTGTTACTAAACGGTTGGCCGTTGAAGCAGGTTCTAGCTTCGGCTGGGGACGTTATTTGGGTTCTGAAGGTGATAGCCTCAGTATTGACAGATTCGGCGCTTCTGCACCGGGCCCCGTTGCTTTAGAAAAGTTTGGCTACACCGTTGATAATGTGGTAGCTAAGGCTCAGGCGCTGTTGGGTTAATAGCAGCAGCATAATTTTTGGTGGGGCGGGCTTCGGGCTCGCCCCATTTTTTATAGCAGAAGGAAGTTCGGCAACGGATTCGCTTTCTTCCGATGTAACAGATGTAACGGATGGATGGAAGAAGGCTTTAGTTATTTAGAAGATAAGGAAGAAGGAAGGAAAAGCTAAAATCCTAAAATCTTAAATCGGCATAAGCTGCTACGCATCTAAATTGTATTTTTGGGCGGGCGGGACGCCCAACCCCTACTCCCCACAAGAATTTGCTCGAATTTGATTGCCAAATTTAGATGCGCCTCAGCTTATAGGGTTTCACTTCGTCATACCTCACATCTTGCACCATTGTCAGCAACAGGGAAGATGCCAGTTCCACAAGAAAATTCATCTCTTGTGGAACTGGCCGGAAAGCCTGTTCATAAAAGGATTATTGAGAATGGTGCAACATATGAGTTATACCCAACCTAGAGCTCGCTACAACTTGCGAATCATTGAGAATTGCTATATTAAGACTTACGGAAGAAAAACCAGTTTCTAGAACAATATTCGGTTTGGCAATGAGGCCTTTATGAAGAAACCGGGTTTTTAGCCTCCCGTGCATCCAGAACTATATATTTCAGAGAGTTAAGATAAGTTATAAGTTATTGCGTTAAATTACTCCTTCCCCATTTCCCATTCCGTTTATGATTTGGAACTTTTTAAATCACCTGTTATTCACCGGGCATTATCTTCCTCAGGCCCACTGTTACCTTTGGCAGCCAGAGCTACTCGCGCTCCACATAGTATCAGACTCTATGATTGCCCTGGCTTACTATTCAATACCCCTATCGCTAATTTATTTTATTTTTCAGCGAAAAGACTTGCCCTTTCGCAATATCTTTTGGCTGTTTGCAGCCTTTATTATCTCCTGCGGCACTACTCATATAATGGAAGTTTGGACGCTTTGGCATCCTGTTTATTGGGTTTCTGGCTGTCTGAAAGTTATGACCGCCGCGATTTCTGCTTACAGCGCTTTTGCATTAATTCCTTTACTTCCTCAAGCATTAACTCTCCTCAGCCCAACTCAATTAGGGATGATAGATCTAATACTGCAAAAAGAAATCCTTGAACGCCGAGAAACAGAAGCTCGCTATCAAACTTTAACTGAAGCTTCGCCGGTGGGAATATTTTATGCAGATGCTGGAGGAGACTGCTTGTATGTCAACGAGCGCTGGTGTCAAATTTCGGGAATTACCTGTGATGAAGCTTTGGGCAAAGGGTGGTTGCAAGGCATTCATCCAGACGACCGCGATCGGGTTTTTGCTCAATGGTATAGCGCCGCGCAGGAGAAATTGCCCTTTAAATCAGAGTACCGATTTCAAGGCATTAATCACACTCAAATCAGTTGGGTATTCGGTCAATCTGTCGGTCAAATCGGAGAGAATGGGGAGGTGGAAAGTTATGTCTGTACTATTACTGATATTACAGAACGCAAGCAGGTAGAAGATGAAAATCGACGGCTCAATGAAACTCTGGAGCATCGAGTTGCTGAGCGCACGGCTCAAATGGAAAGTTCTAACCACAAATTGCAAAAAGAAATAGCCTACCGCGAAAAAATTGCTCTCACTTTGTTGGAATTGACGCAGTTGCAAAAGGCAATTCTTAATAGCGCTAACTACACAATTATTTCTACAGATACCGACGGTACAATTAAAACATTTAATCGGGCGGCAGAGCAACTTTTAGGTTACTCGCGAGAAGAAGTGGTGGAAAAAGTCACGCTAGCAATAATTCACGATCCTCTGGAAATAGTTAAAAGAGCTGAAGTTCTTTCTCAAGAATTGGGAGTGAAAATAGAGGCGGGAATTGAAATATTTTTTGCCTTGCCGTGCCGGGAAATCGCTGACGAAAATGAATGGACTTACATTCGCAAAGATGGTTCGCGGTTTCCGGTACTGCTGTCGGTGACTGCCTTATTTGACAGCAACGGAAATATTAACGGTTTTTTGGGTATAGGTCAGGATATTAGCGATCGCAAACAAGCTGAAAAAGAGCTGCGCGACCTCACTAATGCCATGCAAAATGCGGTGGAAGGCATTTCGCGGCTGGATATTGAGGGGCGCTACGTGAATGTTAACCGAGCTTACGCTCATAAATGCGGTTACGAACCGAAACAAATGCTTGGCATGGAGTGGCAGCTCACCGTACATCCGGGCGATGTTGAGATGATGCTCTCAGCTTATCAGGAAATGCTAATTTCTGGCAAAGTAGAAGTTGAAGCTAGAGGCGTTCGGAAAAATGGCTCGTTTTTTTACAAGCAATTAACGATGGTAAAAGCTTGGGACGAACAAGGGATATTTAACGGTCATCACTGTTTTATGAAAGATATCACCGAGCGCAAACTAACGGAAAGAGCCTTGCAGGAAAGCGAATTCAAGTACAGGCAAATAGTTGAATTAGCAGAAGAAGGTATTTGGGTAATTGACAGCAATGCCCTCACGACTTACGTCAATCACGCAATGGCGCGAATGCTCGGGTATAGTGAATTAGAAATGTTCGGGCGGCCGCTTTTTGATTTCATGGACGAATCGGAAAAACAAAAAGCTCTTGATAATGTCGAGCGGCGCAAGCAAGGTATTGGTGAACAACACGAATTTAAATTCAAAAGCAAGGATGGCAAAGATATTTGGACTGATCTGTCTACCAGTCCAGTCAGGGACTCCCAGGGGAATTTGCTGTCTTGTTGTGCCTTGGTTTACAACATTACAGAGCGCAAAGAAGCAGAGCAGCAAATGCTGCAACTTACAGAAGATTTGAAGCGTTCCAATGAGGAATTAGAACAATTTGCTTATGTGGCTTCCCACGATTTGCAAGAACCGCTCCGAGCCGTTACCAGTTACACTCAATTGCTTGCCCAGCGCTATCAAGGAAATTTGGACGATCGCGCAGATAAGTATATTAATTATATTGTCGATGGCGCCACCAGAATGCAGCAGTTAATTAACGATTTGTTGGCGTATTCGCGCCTGGGAACGAGGGGTCAGGAGTTTGAGCAAGCCGACTGCAACGCTGTGGTTAAGCAAACTATGTGCAATTTGCAAATTGCGATCGCCGAAACAAAAGCTGTAATCACCTGCGACGCGATGCCAAGCGTGATGGCGGATGAATCTCAACTGGTGCAATTATTCCAAAATTTGATCGGCAACGGCATCAAATTTTGTCGCCAAGATATCCCGTTGATTCATATCGCTGCCCGCAGGGAAGAGAGCGAATGGGTGTTCAGTGTCCGCGATAACGGCATTGGCATCGATCCGCAGTATGCCGATCGCATTTTTATCATTTTTGGGCGCCTGCACTCCCGCCGCGAATATTCTGGTACTGGCATAGGTTTGGCGATGTGCAAGCGCATTGTTGAACGCCATGGCGGTCGCATCTGGGTGGAATCTCAAGAGGGAAAAGGAGCGACTTTTTACTTCACTATTCCTATAATTAGTAGCTGAAGCCTCAAAGTTCAATTTTGTTTTTATACTTTAAAGGATACGCCGGTTATGAGCGATCGAAGCACTGTTAGGCCCATAGAGATTCTGCTGATTGAGGATTCTCCCAGCGATGCCGATTTGGCAAGAGAAGTCCTAGGTCAGGGTAAAATAGTGAATAACTTACATTTTGTGGAGGATGGAGTCGAAGCAATCAAGTTTTTGCGCCGCAAAGAACCTTATCTCAGAGTACCCCGTCCCGATTTGATTTTGCTCGATTTGCATCTGCCGAAAAAAAGCGGTATTGAAGTGCTAGAAGAAATTAAAACCGACCCTAAGTTAAAATTAATTCCTGTAGTGATTCTCAGCACCTCAGCAGCTCCAGAAGATATTTTTAAGTCCTACTCGCTCCACGCAAACTGTTACATAACCAAGCCGGTAGACTTAGTACAATTCACTAAAGTAGTCAGGTTAATTGAGGAGTTCTGGCTGGTCGTAGTCCAACTTCCTCTAAATTGAACGAACAGATACTTTACTTATGAATGCTCTAAATTTTTTCAACTTATTGACATTCGGCTGGTGGATGATTCGCCCAGGGATGCGGACTGGGATTTAGAAAAGCTGGCGACAAGCAAATTTTAAACAATTTGTACAAAAGTAGAATATAGGGGATCAGCAATAAATTGATTAAATAAAAAAGGCTTGTATTTTGGCTTTCCCGTCCAGATTTAACTCGGCTTGATTTTGCCTAAAAAAACGGTTGGGAAATATTGATCGAAATTAACTCCGCACTCAAGTTAAAAATGATTCCGGTGGTAATTATGACAACCTCAGCAGCCGATGAAGAGATGATCAAGTTTTATGCCCTGTCAGCCCGGTGCTACATCACTAAGCCTATCGATTTTAGTCAAGTCGCTAAGCCTGTGAGATGGATTGAGGATTGGTGGCTGGTGGCGGTGACAGTTCCCAAATAATAATTTTCAAGTTGAAAATGGCAAGGGAAAGCAAAAAAGTTTAACCTAAGATTGGTAGAGTGAAAATTTTACAGTCAAAAATGTCAAAGCTATGTGGATTAAGATTCTGTTAGTAGAAGACAATCCGGCTGATGCTGATTTACTTGCAGAACTGTTAGAAGTATCTGTGGGAGTCCAGTGGGAATTGGTGTCTGTTGAGTTCTTGCATGAGGCGATCGCACAACTGTGCAAACAATCCTTTGATGTAGTTTTGCTCGACCTTTCTTTGCCGGACAGCTGCGGTTTGGAAACCCTAACTCGCCTGCGAGAAGTTGCGCCGGATACGGCAATGGTGGTAATGACGGGCTTGGATGATGAGGCGATCGCCCTCGAATCAGTTCGCTTGGGAGCTCAAGATTACATTGTTAAAGGTCAAATTACTACTCAATTATTAGTGCGGACGATCCGCTACGCGATCGAACGTTCTCAAACATTTCAAATGCTGCGGGAAAGCGAGCGCCGCTTTCGGGCGATTTTTGACTCATCGTTTCAGCTAACCAAGCTGCTGACGCCCGAAGGAATTGTGCTGGAAGTGAACGAGACAGCCCTCGATTTTGCCGGATTGCGATCGGAGGATATTGTGGGCCGCCCGATTTGGGAAATGGCGATTTGGGCCCAGTCGCTACAGGTTTCCGAACAATTACAATCCGCGATCGGCAAAGCAAGTCGCGGCGAGTTTTTCCGCAGCGAAATCGATTTGTTAGGCAAAAGCTGCCAAATTGTGACAGTTGATTTCTCACTGAAACCTGTTAAAAATGAAACAGGACAAGTTTTGCTCCTGATTGCCGAAGCCCGTGACATTAGCGATCGTAAGCGAGCAGAAGCGGAAATTCTCAAAGCCCTCGCACGAGAAAAGGAACTTTCAGAACTGCGAGCTAAATTTGTCACAATGGTTTCCCACGAGTTCCGCACACCTTTGACAACCATCCAATTTTCCGCTGGATTGCTGCAAGATTACAGTTCTCAGTGGGCCCAAGATAAAAAATCTACTCATTTTGTGCGGATTCAATTAGCAATTAAACGCATGACAGAGTTATTAGAAGATATCCTCGTAATTGGAAAAATCGAAGCCAATACCTTGCAGTTTCAACCGGTTTCCTTAAACCTTGAAAAATTTTGCCGTCAACTGGTAGAAGAGCAGCAGCTCAACGACAGCAACCAACACCCGATCGCCTTTCAATATGAAGGCGGCAACTGCGAGGCTCAAATGGATGAAAAGCTGCTGCAGCAAATCTTGGGAAATGTCCTCTCAAATGCCATCAAATATTCCCCCGCGGGCAGTACAGTTTCCTTGCACCTCAACTGTCAAAACAAAGAAGCTGTTTTCCAAGTTCAAGACCAGGGCATCGGCATTCCCCAAGCCGATCGAGAGCGGATATTAGAAACTTTTTACCGAGCTCCAAATGTCGGCACTATTTCGGGAACAGGTCTCGGTTTAGCAATTGTGAAGAGGGCTGTGGAACTTCACGGTGGCCAACTTGCGCTCGACAGTCAAGAAGGAAAAGGCACAACTTTCACTATTACCTTGCCTCTAATTTGCCCTCCCAATCAATAACAACTGAATTCTCAACTATACATATCCGCTACTTAACGATTAATTAAGCGCTTAACAAACAAACTTATCAAGTGTCTGAACCCAGAATTTTCCTACAAACTACTAACTAAAAGGAGCTATCACCGTGGCTAAGATTTTGGTAATAGAAGACGAAGAAGCGATTCGAGAGAATATTTTAGAGTTGCTGGAAGCCGAGAATTTTGAAGGAATAGGGGCGATTAATGGCCAAGTCGGCATCAAATTGGCGATCAAACAAATCCCTGATTTAATTTTGTGCGACATGATGATGCCGGAAGTAGACGGTCACGGCGTCCTCAAAGCTTTGCGCTCCGAACCCTTGACTGCCACCATTCCGTTTATTTTCCTCACGGCCAAAGCCGATAAAGTTGACATTCGCACGGGCATGGAACTGGGAGCTGACGATTACATTACTAAGCCTTGTACGCCGCAAGAACTGCTAAAAGCGATTGCTATTCGACTTGAAAAACAAAAAACAATTAGTCGGCACTCTCAAAAGACGCTAGACGAATTACGCACTAATATTAGTATGTCGCTCCCCCACGAATTGCGGACTCCTTTGAATGCAATTCTCGGTTTTTCTGAGCTGATTCTGTCAGAATATCAGGTCTTAGAGGAATCAGATATCTTAGAGATGATCGGTCAAATTCAAACTTCCGGTCATCGCTTGTATCGGCTGATTCAGAACTTTTTGCTGTATGCAGAATTGGAGATAGCAGCCACCAATCCCGAACTGCTAAAGGAAATGCGTAATAGCGAATTTAGCTGTGTAAAATCTTTGCTGAGTCAAAAAGCGCTGCAGCAAGCAAAACACGGGAATAGAACAGACGATTTACAATTAAACTTGCAAGATGCGTCGGTAGCTATGGATTCTGTCAGACTCGCAAAAATTGTTGAAGAACTATTGGACAATGCCTTCAAATTTTCATTAGAAGGAACGCCGGTTTTATTAAGCACTTTCGTCGAAAATCAGACTTTTGTTCTGTCTGTGAAAGACCAAGGCCGCGGCATGACTGCCGATCAGATTGCACAGCTAGAAGCTTACAGGCAGTTCGATCGCAAACTTTACCAACAAGCAGGTTTGGGATTGGGCTTAGCCATTGTTCAACGCCTTGCAGAATTGCACGGAGGAGAATTTAAAATAGAAAGTTGGCCGCAGCAAGAAACCATAGTTTGCGTTTCCCTGCCTGTCTAAACAATGATTATACCAGTTGCCAAAAAGAATGCAACTGTAGGCACACTCCAAACCCTTAGGGAATAAGTCGTTGCCAATTCTCAAATGTCAACTCCCCAATGGTATTATGCAGGAGCGATCGCTCCTTTCAGACACCGCTGCATATAAATTTGAGCTACCTTATCATTAGGGTTGATTTCCAAGCAGGCCGAAAACAATCTTATAGCTTCGCCACACTTGTCACTATTGTAGAGTACCAAAGCTTGCTCAAAGATTGTCTTTGTCTCTAACTTTTTCTGTCGTAACTCTGGCGGATCTGCCGCAAATACTTCATAAACTGTTACCATTCGCGATTTGCCTTTAACTGTTACGCGATCGATTAACCTCAAATCATAAATATCGTTTAACTGTATAAAAGTATGGTGAGTAATTAACATCGAAACTCCATAATCTTTTGTCAAATTTTCCACACGGGAGGCTAAGTTTACCGCATCGCTAATCACCGTGCTGTCCATCCGACTTTGACCGCCAACCGTGCCTAACATCAAAGAACCCGTATTGATTCCAATGCCAATTTGCAGCGGCGGGCAATCGGGTCGAGTGCGACTAATATTATACTCATTAAGCTGTTCTAGCATTGCAATTCCAGCTTTCACAGCATCATCCGCACTGCCATCAAACAGCGCCATAATCGCATCGCCCATGTATTTATCAATAAAACCAAAATTATTAGTAATTGCCGGTTCCATTCGCGACAAATAACCATTAATAAATTGAAAATTTTCTTCGGGATTCATCCTTTCTGAAAAAGAAGTGAAATCGCGGATATCTGAAAATAGCACCGACATTTCTTTCTGTATCTGATCGCCTAATTTGACTTCCAGAATACTTTCATATCCCAGAAAGTGGAGAAATTCGTGCGGCACAAACCGCCCGTAAGCATCTGTTAATTTTTCTTCCGCTGCTAAAGCTTTTTGTAACTCGTCTGTGAATTGGCGGCGCTCGGTTTCTACCTCTAGACGTTCCGTGATGTCTTGAAAAGCAGCGATCGCGTAAACTATGTTTTTCCGTTCGTCGTAGATTGGAGTCGCCCAAACCTCGATCGGCACAATCCGATCCGACCCATGAATTTCTAGATCGTCCATACGCACAAATTCTCCCCGCAACGCCCGAACAATCGGTTGGCTATCCCTCGGATACAATTGATTAGTTCCAGCGTCGTAAAAATGATAAGCTTCAGGAAATTGGTCAGTACCCCCATCAAAAATTAAACCTTGGGCTAGTATCCTTTCGCCCCAAGAATTCATGTAAAAAGGTTTACCATTACCATCGACAACAAATATTCCCACTGGCATCGCTTCCAGGAATTGAGTCAATCGGCTTTCGTTTTCTGACAGTGCCTCATTTAACTTTTCTTCGGCTGCCAAAGCTTTTTCTAAATCATTAGTAAACCTGATTCGTTCCACTTCCACCTGTCTTTGCAAACTAATATCCTTAGTAAAACCCTGATAGTAAAGCACTTCACCATTAGCATCATAAACTGTGCGCGCATACTCCGAAATCCAGATAATGCTGCCATCTCGACAGTAAACCTGAGACTCAAACTCACACAGAGTACCGTGCTGTTTCAGCAGCGCCAGAAACTCTTGACGGCGGTTCGGTTCCACGTACAATTGCTGCTGAATATCATTAATACTTTCTATCAATTCTGACGCAGAATCGTAGCCGTAAATTTCCGCCAGAGCCGGATTCGCACTGATAAATAGTCCGTCCGGCGTCGTCTGAAAAATACCTTCTAGAGCATTTTCAAATATCCCGCGATACTTCTCTTCAGCTTGAATTAGCGCCGCTTCAGCTTCCTTGCGTTCAGTTATGTCACTAAAAGCAATAATCGCATAGGAAATGTCGCCTGTAGAATCATAAATTGGAGTTGCCCAACTCTCTACAGGAATAATCTTATTAGCTGTACGAATTTCTACACCCTCAGTCCGCACATTTTCGCCCCGAAGCGCCCGCATAATTGGCAATTCTTCCACGGGGCATCTCTGATTAGTCCCGGCTTTATAGAATTGATAAATTGCTGCTTTTTGCTCTGAATTAATATGCGGCACAGTGCCTTTGCCAAATACATCCCGCGCCTTCTGGTTAGCGTAGAAAGATTGCCCGTTGGCATCAAGTACACATACGCCCAATGGCATAGCTTCTAGATATTGGGTCAAGCGACTTTCGTTTTCATGGAGTTTGGCAATCAGCATTGCCTGCTTGCGGTTTAATTTTACCAACTCCTGATTCATTTCCTGAAGTTCTCTTTGTTTTTCCGCTAATTGTTTATCTTGAAAATATTTATATATTGCCTCAGTAACAGTTAATTTTAAGTCATCACATTGCCAAGGTTTAGGTATATATCGGTACAATTTAGCATAGTTAATAGCATTGGCTACCGCCTCCAAATCTGCCTGCCCCGTCAGCATGATCTTGAGACAGTTCGGCGAGATAGCATGAACGCTCCTTAATAGTTCGTCTCCTTTCATATTAGGCATGATATGATCCGAAATAACCAAAGGAACTTCATACTGTTCTGCTAAAAGTTCTGCCAGCAACTCTAAAGCTTCTTGGCCACTTTGGGCAGTTTCAATTAAATATTTATCTTCAAAGGCTTTTAGCAGGTCTATTTCCAGACTATCGAGTATAGTCTGCTCATCATCGACACAAATAATGACTGGTTTTTTCATAAATTTGCTAGACCAGACTTAATCGCTTCAATTAATTCTTGATTTTGCCAAGGTTTTTCTATGAAAGCATGAAGATTTGCTTGAGTTTTTGTGCGTTCGATTGCTTCTTTGTCTGCTTGGCCAGTCAGCATCACTGTCACAATTTGCGGATATTTTTGATGGATTTGAATCAGCAACTCATCTCCTTTCATTCCGGGCATCAACCAATCAGAGACAATTACTAAAATGTTAACCTCAGCTTCACATAGCTCTTCAATAATTTCCAGGGCTTCGGCAGCACTTTCAGCAAATTCGCAAAGATATTTACCGTTAAATGCCTGTTGCAGTTCAATTTCCAGACTTTCCAACACTCCTACTTCATCGTCCACACACAAAATTGCTGATTTAGACATCGCTAGTTTCCTTCTTTAGTGTGGCAGGGTGAACCCCCATGGGCAGCGCACCGTTTTCCAAATTCTACATTCTGCGCGGGTAGACTGCAAATTTTAGCCCCAGACTTCAGTCTCCGGCGCTTTACCTACTCAGTTAAATTAATCGGCAAAGACACGGTAAATGCTGTTTTACCGGGCATCGACTCCACATCAATTTTACCCTGATGTTTTTCAATTATTTTTTTGACAATATCCAATCCTAACCCGCTGCCTTCTCCCGCAGGTTTGGTAGTAAAAAAAGGCTCAAAAATTTTCCGAATAATCTCCGGTTGAATCCCCTTACCGCTGTCAATAATTTTTACCAAGACGCTGGTATCTTGTTGTACCGCCTCAATTGTTAAAGTTCCTTGATTGTCCATCGCTTGTAAGGAATTGTGAATTAAATTGGTCCAAACTTGATTGAGTTCGTCGGGATAACATAGTACCGGAGGCAATTGAGCTTGATAGTTTCTGACAACTTCCACACCCTGCTTAATTTGGTTTTGATAAAGAGTTAATACAGTTTCAATTCCATCGGTAATATTCACCTGTATTTTTTCCCCATTTACATCGTAACGCGCATAATTTTTCAGGGCAAAGACGACTTTGGCAGCGCGTTCAGTAGCGGTAGCGATGGTTCGGGCGCTTCGGTGAATGCTAGCAAAGTCGTAGGCTGTTTTTATAATATTTTCGCTGTCCGGGTCTTTGAGCAACGGCAAGAATTCTTGCAAACTTCCCTGCAATCCGATGTTGACTAAAATGCTAGCAAGGCTCTCAGCATTTTCAATGCTTTCCGACTCTAATTGCTGCTTGACGCCTTTTTTCAATACCCGTTTTTCTCGAGTAGATAAAGAATAATTTTGTTGACTAGAACTGTACATCAAACGTAAGAAATCCTGCTGGCGTTCTGCTGACAGTTCTTTAAAAAAAACTGGCAAACTTTCGAGATTGTTATCCAAAAAGCTGGTAATATTTCCAATAGACGATCGAATTGCGCCCAACGGCGTATTAATTTCGTGAGCAATGCCCGCAATCAGTTGCCCTAATGCCGCCATTTTTTCCGATTGCACTAATTGATTCTGAGTAGCTTGCAGTTGGTCTAAAGTAACTGTAAGTTGATTGTTTTTCTGTTGGAGTTTTTTTCGCAACTGGCATATTGCTAAATGGGTTTCTACCCTCACTAGAACCTCTTCCACCTGAAAGGGCTTAGTAATATAATCTACCCCGCCCACAGCAAAGGCCTTGACTTTATCTAGTACGTCATTAATCGCGCTAATAAAAATCACCGGGATGTCGCAAGTTCGTTCATCAGATTTGATTTTTTCGCAAACTTCATATCCATTCATTTCGGGCATCATAATATCCAGCAAAATCAAATCAGGAGGCATACCTTTTGCCGCCGAAAGCGCTAACTCGCCGCTAGGTACCGGGCGCACTTTATAGCCCTTGCTATTCAAAATTCCGGCTAGCAGCCGCAAATTAGCTGGGGTGTCGTCAACTACTAAAATATTACCGCGATCGGTGCTAGGAAGGTCGTTATTCATGTGATATTGCTTGAGATATTAACTTTAAAATTTTGTCGTACTCGAAATTTTCTATACAATTTGCGATCGCACCAGCCGTTACTGCATCCTTTAATCGAATTTGCTTTATCAAGGTATCAATTAAATCTATATCTGCATTCAGTATTGCTAGCTTTAAATCAGCTACCAGTGAATCAGGCAATTTTACGAAATTAGCCGCACTCATAGCGCGATCGGCCTCTGTGATTGCCGATAAATTAGTTTGACCCGGATCTTCATAAAGATAGCGCACTCCGATATGTTTGTGCATAGCATCAAAAATATCGGCTTCCCGAAAAGGCTTCCTCATAAAAGCATCGCAGCCCGCCGACAAAATAACTGCCCTTTCTTCCTCTAAAACGCTCGCAGTCAGCGCAATAATCGCAGTAGCTTGACCTTTAAGAGTCCTTTTAATGTATTGCGTCGCTTCGTAGCCGTCCATCACGGGCATTCTCATGTCCATCCAAATTAAATGCGGTTCCCAACTGTCCCAAATCTCAATAGCTTCTTGACCGTTAGTAGCTTCTTTTAGTTCAAAACCCAGAGGATTGAGAAGTTTAATTAGCAGTTGGCGATTTAGCGGTTTGTCGTCTACTATCAAAATTCGATAGGTGTGTTGCTTGGGTTCCAGGGCAATAACATTGCGGGTCGGTTTTTGGCTTTCAATATCAGCCGCATCGACCGCAATAACTTGAATGTCAAACTTAAAAGTAGTTCCCTTGCCCACAGCAGAACAGACGCTCATTTTGCCGCCCATTAATTCCACAAATTTGCGGCTTATCGGCAATCCCAAGCCTGTACCTTCTTGCGAATCTTTTCCTGTCTTAGTTTGCACGAAAGGTTCAAAAAGATCGTCTAATTCAGTGGTAGCAATACCTGGACCAGTATCTTCGACTTCCCAATTAAGGAAGAAGGAAGAGGTAGAAGCTGAATCGTCATTTGGGGTTCCCATAATCTGGTTGTTCGACGGACTGACGTGAGATATTTTAACACCATTATGGGCGGGAATTTCTGTATTTTGGGATACTTCCGAGCGTTCAAAAGTTTCCCCTTCTGCTTGTTGATTTTTGCCTACTAATAACTGCTTGCTAACTCTTACCGATACACCGCCCTCATCGGTAAATTTAAGAGAGTTATTGAGCAAATTAATTAAAATTTGCCGCAACTTTAACTCGTCCGTTTCAACGTATTGCGGCACATCGGGACTGCGGTCAAAAACTAACTGCAAGTGCTTGTCATCTGCTTTGAGTTGAAACATATCTTCCAAGTCGTTGAGCAGGCGATAGAGGTCGAATTTTTTGGGATTGAGGGTGGTGCGCCCGGATTCAATTTTAGATAAATCGAGTACGTTATTAATCAGGGTAAGCAGGTGTTCTCCGCTGCTGCTAATTATGCTAATATTTTCTTGATGTTCTGGGGATAGAGTTTGGCTGCGAGTCATCAGTTGGGAAAAGCCGAGAATTGCATTGAGAGGCGATCGCAATTCGTGGCTCATGTTAGCAAGAAAGGTGCTTTTAGCTTGATTCGCTACCTCCGCTTTGTCTTTAGCTACAGCCAATTCTGCCGTCCGCTCTTGCACTCGCTGTTCTAAAGTTTCAAAAGATTGTTGCAGTTGTTGAGCCATGCTGTTAAATGACTTAGCTAATTCCCCCAATTCGTCAGAACGTTCGCTTTCTACTGTTTTGTCCCATTCACCTTTAGCAATATTTTTGGCTGCTGTATTTAAGCTCAAAATAGGATTTGTCACCCACTGAGAACTCAGAATGCCGATCGCCACAGCTACTCCCAAAGCTGCGAAACAAAGCAAAACCGCTGTGCGGGTATTGGCATCGATTTCTTTGGTGAAATCTGCTTCGGGAACAACTACGACAATCAGCCAGTCTAAACCTTTGCCGTCTAGGAACGGCAAGACTTTTAAAAATTGTCGCTTGTCATCTATTTCAAAGCTCAATAACTCGGATTTTTTAATTTGGTCTAATTTTTTAAACTTTGCAGTCAAATATTTAGCTGTCGAGCGAGTCAAAGGGTTGCTGCTTTCTTCTACTTTAAACAATTGTCTTTCATTACCTTTAGTGCGAAACGGTTTTTCTGTTGTGGAAGTTGCTAACAAAGTACCCTGGCGATCTATAATAAATGTTTGACCTGATTTGCCAACTTTGAGACTGTGGAGAAATCTCCCAAGATGGTCGAGACGCAAGGCAGTAAATAAGACTCCTTCTAGCTGATTTTTTTCGCTGTATACCGGTTGGATAGCGCTGATAATTAAGGTCGGCTCTAGCAAGGAAACATAAACCGAACTCCAAGTAGGTTTTCCGATTTTTACGGCTTTTTTGTACGCAGGATGTTGCCGATTATCATAGTTTTTGACAAGGGTGATAAATGTAGTGCGATCGCCTCGCTCGTTCGTATTGTAAGAATTAAAATTTAACCCAGTAGAGGTTTCTATCACATTCATCGTGCGGGAGCCGTTAGACAGTTGTTCACCGGATCTATAATCTCCCTTATTGTTGCCAACGGAGGTAAAATTGATATATGGATATAATTGTACTTGCCGCAAAAGATATTTCTCCCAAGCTGATAAGTTTTCCATCTTTAACAAGCCGAGATTGACAGCATCCAGCTTGGTTTGATTGATTTGATGGGGAGTTGTCAGGTAAACTTGCAGGTTTTGCTCGACACGCAAACTCACCTCGCTCATTAACTGACTGGCAAGGTTATTAACTGCTTTTTGTCCGTTTCTAAAAGACAGATATCCTACCAGTCCCACGGCACCAACGATTTGCAATACAAATGGAACTATGAGAACGGTTCGCAGCGGTAATTTGTCTAAAATTTTATAAACCATAAGATTGAGAGGTTTGGTGAACTTAGTCTAGAACCGTATTTACACAACCGGTCTTAACAGCAGCACCATTTATTTACTGCCGATTAGCTAAAGGGAATTGATGCGGGCTATTTTAGCTGTGGTAGATGCTCGACCCCGATCGAATGTAAACCTAATCTTGGCTAGATTAAAGTTGATTATTTCCCCCATTGTCGTATTATTGTGAACATTTAGGTAGAATTTGCAGTTTCTGGCTGCCAGAAGTGCATGATACCCGATCGCGCGGGCGAGTTTAACCCTCATGGCTCAAGCGGTTTGGAGGCCGGCGAGGAAATTTGCGATCGGCACTCGCCATTTTCCCCAAGACGTGTTATACTCAGAAAAGTCGAGGGCACGTAGCTCAGTGGATAGAGCATCAGGTTCCGGTCCTGAGGGTCGGGGGTTCAAATCCCTCCGTGCTCATTTTATATATCTTTTGTGGAGTAAGGGTTTGAGGTTAATTGTATTACCGATAGTCCTATTTTCCGCTCAAATTTCGCTCCCATCTGTTCCAAGTATTGAGGCCGGGAGACGTGGGCTATCAGCGGCTTCTGACTCCATCCCTTGCCATGACCGATTCTCTTACTCCCCCCGTCAGCCGCCGACCGTGGTATCCACTTGGGTGAATCGCTTGCGTTCATTGTAGCAGCGGAAATAAAGACAGGTTAGTGACCGCTTATTACCAACTCAAGACCATCACGATACATCTTTTGGATACATACAAATTGGATACACTCCTCAGACACCCACTAAAGCCAAACCTGGAAACCCTTGTTTACATAAGGATTATAAGCCAGAGTTTGCTAGCATTCCCAGCTAACTATGCGGGTTCGCTTCCCGCTGCGGGCTTCTATCTATAAAAACCTCAAACCAACGAGAAATCAACGCTTTGAGGTTTTTTATTGCCCAGAATAGGAGTGAGTCGGGGGTCAAAGTGAGTATCAAGTGACTATCAAATGACTACGAAATGACTATCAAATGACCTTTTTGGAGACAATTTGGAGACAATTTGACTAGAAATATCCAGCCGATGGTCAATAGCAATAAGGTGCGCGGCAGAAGAATACCCTACACAATTAGGTTTTCTGTAAGTCCTGTATCTGCAAGAATAATTAATTAACATAGAGTGCCCTGATTTGACAAGCTTGCGGATCGAACTCAGCTTGAGTTATGACTGATTCGGAGTTGCGTCAGTCACAAGGAGGGCCCGTGAAATATTTTTCAGTAGTAATGTATTTGCTGCGGGAACGGCAACAGTTTCTCGAAGAAATTCGCCAAGGTGTTAAGCTCAAATCTAAAATTTTCGGTTTGTTGATTTCTAGTACAGTATTTTTTGGCATTTACGGAGCGATATTAGGTGCCTCTAGTACGTGGATGCAATGTCTGGTTTCAGCAATTAAGTTGCCAGCACTTTACTTGCTGACGCTGATTATCTGCTTCCCCACACTGTACTTTTTTAATGTCATGTTTGGTTCAAAACGAACTTTTGAGCAGTATTTGACATTGTTGATGACAGCGATGGCGATGATTAGCGTTTTGCTGTTTGGATTTGCACCTGTCAGTCTGTTTTTTCTTCTAAGCAGTCCCAATTACAATTTTTTTCTGGTGTTGAATGTTGCTATTATGGCAATTACAGGATTTTTGGGGGTAAGTTTCATTTATCAAGGAATGCACTTTCTGTCCGAACAAGATACGGAAGGCAAAGACATCAGGCTAAATATTTTGCGCTTTTGGTTGGGACTCTATGCGTTTGTTGGCACTCAGTTGGGATGGACGCTGAGACCGTTTTTTGGGTCGTCGGGAATGGCTTTTCAACTCTTCCGAAACCGAGAAAGCAATTTTTATATGAGTCTGTGGCAATCAATTATGTCTCTGGGAGGATCGTAATTAATCCCAATTTAAGGAGATTTTGAAGAGTGATACAAGCGGATTTGGAACAGTTAAAAATTTCTGAGAAGGAGTTGGAGGATTTGAGCGGAATAGCTTTGAGCGACGGTTTTGCAGCAGATTTTTACCGACCTGCTGCATTACGGGACGGGAAAAAGCTGTTTTCTCTTTTGTTGAATGAGTTGCTGATATTTTGCCTGACGTTAGTTGTTTCGCTGCCTGTTGCTTTACTTGCTAATCAACATAATGTTGGTTCATTTAGCGATGCTGAGATATTTGTCCGGGTTTTACAAATAACTTTGGGTTTGTCGCTGGCGATTACTGTTGCTTGGAATGTCTATAAATGGGTTAAGGCAAAGCCTTTGGCAATTCTGGCGGGTCTGCTGGATGAAGTTGAGAAATATCATGAGGTGATTCAGGCTTTAGATATTATCGATCGCCTAACGGCTGCTGGCAATTTACAAGCCCATTTAATTAACCGAGGAGATGCAATTGAAGCATTAAAAATTACTAGAGAAAGTTTAGTCTGTGCTTTGAAAACAGAGAAAATTCTCAGGGAAAATAAGGATTTTATCGGTCGCCGTTACGAGTTATTTGCTAATATTGAAAGTAATTTGGCTGCTTTGATGGCGGTGGATGTGAGCGATCGGGCGACTGAATACGGGCGGTTGCTAAATGAGGCGCTAGAAATTGGGATGAGCGTGCACAAAGAGGTAAGAAAGTTGCAAAATGGGCGTTAGAGTTGCTGGAGAGTTCCTGGTTTGTAGTAAAAATAGTAACTTCTATATTGCACCATGCTCAAGAACAGGCATCCTGCCCGCCCCTGAAAGGCTTATTGAAAATGGTGCAATATAGAAGTTACTACAATTTTTTTTCCACCGGAAATTTCAATCATCAAAAATATCCAACTGTTCGCCCTCCGACTCTTTTTTACCATCTTTTTTAACACCTTTCCGCAGCCCGATCGCAATTTTGCTATGTTTCTCAATCTGCTTCATTACCTGTCTCGCCCTGTCAATCACCGACGGCGGCAAACCAGCTAATCTGCCCGCTTCAATTCCGTAAGATTTATCAGCACCTCCCGGCTGAACTTGGTGCAAAAATACGATTTGATCCGGCAATTCTTTCACCGTCACTTGATAATTTGCGACATTATCTAAAATAGAAGCTAACTCATTTAATTCGTGATAGTGAGTCGCAAAAATTGTCCGCGCCCGAATCTCATTTGCTAAATATTCTGCTACAGACCAAGCAATCGAAAGTCCGTCAAACGTCGCCGTTCCCCTGCCAATTTCATCTAACAACACCAATGATTGCGGTGTCGCGTGATTAAGAATATTTGCAGTTTCGTTCATTTCCACCATAAACGTAGACTGACCGGTTGCCAAATCATCTACTGCGCCGACGCGGGTAAAAATGCGATCGCAAATTCCCAAACTCGCAGCTTTCGCCGGCACAAAACTGCCCATCTGCGCCATTAACTGGATCAAACCCACCTGCCGCAAATAACAACTCTTGCCACTAGCATTCGGGCCGGTTAAAATAATTAAATCTGGGCGGTTTAGCGATTCTTCCCGACCCAAAAAAGCCGAATTAGGTACAAAAAATCCCGGCGGCAAAGACTTTTCCACCACAGGATGACAACCTTCAATAATTTTAATTTCCCGACTTTCTGTCATAGTCGGGCGGCAGTAATTTTGGTAAACTGCTATTTCTGCCAAACCGCACAAAACATCCGCCGCCGCCACAGCGCGGGAAACGTTGCGAATAATTTCGGCGTGGTCTCCTACCTCCGATCGCACTTTAGCAAAAATATCGTATTCCAATTGATTTAAATCTTCCCGCGCTGTCAGAATTCGCACTTCCCTTTCTTTTAATTCTTCAGTGCTATAACGTTCTTCATTGGTAAGAGTTTGCTTGCGGGTGTAGTCGTTCGGCACTTGGTCTACTTTCGATTTGGTAATGCTGATGTAATAGCCGAAAGCTTTATTGTAGCCAACTTTTAAATTAGAAATTCCCGTGCGTTTTCTCTCAGTTGCTTCTAAATTGGCAATCCATTCTTGGTCTGCTGATGCAGTGTGGCGCATTTCATCTAGCATGGCATTGATTCCCGAACGAATCAAACCTCCTTCTTTTAAATGAATCGGCGGTTCATCAACTAAATGAGCGTGAATTGTATTTGCTAATTCTTCTAGAATTGGCGGTACATTTTGCAGCGCTTTCAAATAGGGCGATATCCCTTGGGCTGCGATCGAGGCTAATGCCGGCAGTTTTCCCAGAGAATCAGCTAAAGCGACCAAATCCCGCGCGCTAGCTGTTCCCGAACCGGCGCGGCCTGTCAGTCTTTCGATGTCGTAAATTTGGCGCAGCAACTGCTGCAAATCTTGGCGCAGGGCGTTATTTTCTACTAATTCTTGAATCGTGTCGTGTCGGGCGCCAATGCCTTTAATGTTGAGCAAAGGTTGCAGCACCCAGCGGCGCAAAGCGCGGCCTCCCATTGCAGTGCTGGTTTTGTCTATAGCCCACAGCAGCGAACCGTGAAAAACCCCATCTCTCACTGTTTGAGTAATTTCGAGATTGCGGCGGGTTTGGTAGTCGAGTATGAGAAAATCGGTGAGAGTGTAAGTGTGCAATCTTTGCAAAGAAACTGCTTTTTCCTTTTGAGTTTCTTCGATATATTGCAGCAAACCGCCGGCGGCGCGCACTGCGAGGGAAAGGTGGCCGCATCCCATGCCTTCGAGCGATCGCACTTTGAACTTTTGCAGGATTCTCTGTTTTGCTTCAGACAGAGTAAACGGAATTTGCGATCGCAAGGAATAGCAAAACGAATTCGGGAAACAATCGGGTAAATACTCGGATTTCTCTCCGGGTCTCAACATAGTCACCAAATCCGGCGCATTAGTCGGTACCAAGACTTCCGAAGGCTGCAAACGCAGTAATTCTAGGGTTAATTGTTCTAAAGTGTCTGCTTGGGTAGTGACGAATTCTCCCGTAGAAATATCTGTATAAGCCAATCCCCAATGTTCCCCAGCGATGACTACTGCTGCTAAAAAATTATTTTGTCTGGGTTTGAGCATTCCGTCATCAGTCAAAGTTCCGGGAGTCAGAATGCGGGTAATTTCGCGCTTAACTTGGCGGCCTTCTTTAGCAGCAATCGAGGCATCTTCTACTTGGTCGCAAACGACCACAGCATAGCCTTTTTCTACTAACATTGAAGTGTAGCGATCGAGGGCGTGGTGCGGCACTCCTGTCATCGGCACTCTGCCGATTTCCTTGCCGCTTTCTTTGCTAGTACAAACAAGTTCTAATTCCCGCGAAATCGTAACGGCATCTTGGAAAAAACACTCAAAGAAATCTCCTACCCGAAACAATAAAAGTGCGTGGGGATACTGTTCTTTCACTTCCACATACCGCTGCATCATCGGCGTTAGCTTGGTGAATTCTAGTAGGCGGTGGTCGGCATTGCGGATGTTGGGTTGATGGGGGTCTGTTGGGGTAGATGCAGTGTAAGGCATAAAAGGCTATCGATAAATTTTAATCTTTAACAACTTTACCGCAAGCTCGGCTTTTAGTTATAACTAATGATACAATATTTGACTATTAATCATCCTTAAGCAGGGTGCGTGATTCTCCACATTCACGTTGAGTGTGAGCTATACAAAAGTCATGCACCCTACTTAATAATCGATAAACCCGCTTTTCCTTGAGAAGTTTTCGGTTGCTACTTATCTAATGTGAGCCGACTTATCCGCTTTAGTGAGATTAAGTGCGAAAAATTTATTTATTGTGAGAGGGAAGCGATCGCCGATCGACAAAAACAACCTCATCCATCTCGTTATTAGCTGTTCTAGCCGATGTTGAACGAATACCGAAGTTGCAATCTTCCGCAAGGATTTTAGCCATTAAGAACGTCCTAACCGTCGGGCGCGGTTGCTATAACTGTTGGCTGTTAACAGAAGAATGTGAAATTTCCCGCACTTTAAGGGCATAAACTTGACATTTTTGGTATTGAAAACAGCCGGAAGATAGATTTATAAATTATACCTCGGATAGAGAGAATATATATTTTATATGCTTAAAATTAAAAACATCCAAGCGAGTAATTTATCAGCTTAGTAAAGGTAAGATTTAAAATCAAAAATTTGCTAGCTAGTAGTTAACTAGAGGAAAAAAATAATGAAAGCTCTTTGCTGGCACGGAGCAAATGATGTGCGAGTTGATAATGTACCAGACCCAACAATTATCAATCCGCGCGATGCGATAGTTAAAATCACGTCTACAGCAATCTGCGGCTCTGATTTGCACCTCTACAATGGCTTCATCCCGACAATGCAATCGGGTGACATCATGGGGCACGAATTCATGGGGGAAGTAGTCGAACTCGGCAGCGAAGTCAAGAACTTAAAAAAGGGCGATCGCATTGTCATTCCTTTTACTATTTCTTGTGGCAGTTGCTTCTTTTGCAACCGCGATTTGTGGTCGCTGTGTGACAACTCCAACCCCAATGCTGGGCTGGCTGAAAAATTATTCGGTCATTCGCCGGCTGGACTGTTTGGCTTCTCCCATTTAACGGGCGGCTATGCAGGAGGTCAAGCAGAATACGCGCGGGTTCCGTTTGCAGATGTCGGCCCTTTAAAAATTCCCGACGGACTTTCTGACGAACAAGTATTGTTCCTCACCGATATCTTTCCTACCGGTTACATGGCGGCCGAAAACTGCAACATTCAGCCGGGGGATACTGTAGCAGTTTGGGGATGCGGGCCAGTCGGACAATTTGCGATCAGAAGCGCGTTTATGCTGGGGGCCGATCGAGTAATTGCGATCGACCGCGTACCGGAACGCTTGCAAATGGCGGCCGCGGCCAAAGCTGAAATCATCAACTACGAAGAAATGGACGCCGGGGAAGCCGTCACCGAAATGACGGGGGGACGCGGGCCCGACGCCTGCATCGACGCGGTGGGGATGGAAGCCCACGGCACCGGTCTCGACGCTTTGTACGACAAAGCCAAGCAAGCCGTGCGGTTGGAGAGCGATCGACCTACCGCCCTGCGACAAGTGATCGTAGCTTGCCGCAAGGGTGGCACAGTCTCAATTCCCGGCGTTTACGGCGGCTTCGTTGACAAAGTGCCCTTAGGTGCAGCTTTCAACAAAGGCTTGACCCTGAAAATGGGACAGACGCACGTTCACCGCTATTTGCGGCCTTTGCTCGATCGCGTTCAAAAAGGCGAAATTGACCCGTCATTCGTAATTACGCACCGAATGAAGTTGGATGAAGCGCCCCACGCCTACGAGATTTTCCTCAACAAAAAAGACAACTGTATCAAAGTTGTCCTCAAACCCTAATTCGCATTTAACTGACAAGGAGAAACTATGCTTTTACAAGAAAAAGAATCAGGCGACTTGATAGAAATCCTCGATGTAGAGGCTTTACTCAGCCCTACAAAAAATGAAGTGCCGGGAAAAAATCAAGCTGGTCAAGAAGAGCAAGAGACAGCAACTTTTCCAAAAAGTAATTTAGTCTTTCCTTCCGGTGAAACTCTGCCGCGCTGCTGGACTGAGGAAAATTATCAAACTCATTGATATCAAGGGAAACCCCAAACCTAATACCCAGAGCCCCGACTTCTTAAAGAAGTCGGGGCTCTAACAGTTTTAGGTAAAAAGGGAGATTAATTGTTAACGCTCCACTCTACTTGATGCGCTTCTGTGCGATCGGGAATATCCAGCCGCGCAGCTAATTTGCGAATGACTGCTTCCGGTACAGTTGCTGTGCGCGATCGATTCCGCTGCAATACTTCCTCCAAAGGAACTTCCAGGTAAACAATGCGAATTTGCGCTTGATAATCGGCAAAAAAATTAATTAATTGCTGGCGCATTTGTTTAGTAGTGTTGGTAGCATTCCAGATAAAAGAACGCCCCACTCTCATATATTCCCGCGCTCTATTTTTGGCTTCCATTATTACATTGCCGGGAGTTTCGTCGGGAGGGACATTCATCTCTTTCCGCAGTGCATCCAGCGAGATTATCGGCAAATCTGGAAGATTTTCCCGAATCCAATAATCTTTACCGCTTGCCGGCAAGCCAGACATCAAGATTACTTCGCATCGAGTATCGTCAAATGCTTCGTAATCGGGATTTCCGTTGTCTTTGCGGAAGTAGATAAATCGGCTGTGTGCTGATGGGAATTGTCGGGGAGAATCCAAACAATTATTTTCTTGACAAAACTCCCGAAATAGTTCTATTTTATCGAGAAGTTCTTGTCTGTCGCTACACTGTCGGCCGCGCACGTCTGCTTCGGCTAAAAGTGCGAGGAAATCGCAGCGGACAACTTGACTGACTTTAATTACAGACTGCTGCGGGTTGGGTTTGTCGATCAGCCAGATGGGTAAACTGCCGAATTTGACGATCGCCACAACTGTTTCGCGAATCTCAAACTGCACAGGCGACTCGAATTGGGATAAAATTTGTCTGACCATTCTCGCACCTTGGCGGGCGTGACCTTTTGAGCTAATTCTGCCGTCGGCTTCTATTTTTGTAAAGGCTGCTTTGGCGACATCGTGCAGCAAAGCGGCGGCAAAAAGTATCGATCGTTCTTGCACGGGTAATTGACGCCAATTCGGGGAAGATATTAATGCTTCGCAGACCATTCTGGTATGAATTAAAACGTCTCCTTCGGCGTGATAAATCGGGTCTTGCTGGCAGCCTTTTAAGTTTTGAATCCAATCAAAATGATTTTGAATGCTGTCCCAATCCAGAAACCAATCGGGGGGTTCGGGACAAAAGGGAAAAGTCCAAGTTGGCGATAACAGTGCAGTCATAAATTCACCGGGTGGTTAACTAAAATTAAATAAATCTGCACCGGGACGCAGAATATTGGGTACAATTGGGCGATTTAGCCAATGTCCTTCGGCATTTTTAATAGCAGTCAAGAAGCTAGATCGCACGTATTTGTAACGCGCCTTTACTATGCCATCTTCTTCAATTTTAAGGTACAGACCCTCCATGCGATCGCTCTTGTCAGTCTCTTTCAAACATCGTTCTTCATCTAATCCCACTTCCCCGCAGTACAAACGCAACCGATCCAAATGTCCAGGTTGAATAAAATTAGATTTTTCCATAAACTGCATCATTTGCTTGGGCGATTTCAGCATTCCAGAAAACAGCACGGGAACGGACACTAACGGCAGTCCGCTTAACAACTTGCGGCGGGATTCTGTACTCAGAAATTGACTTGTTTCTAAGTCCAGCACATCGTATTCCATAAAATAGTGCGGCAAAAAATTATAAAAAACAGTGTGTTTGGCATACAGCCATTCGCCGTAAAGAATGTAGCGATTTCCCAGCACTTCTCCCAGGGCTGGGCTGAGACTGAAAGCCCACTGTTTGAATAAGTTAAAATGTTTTTCCCTGGGGCCGCCGGTGAGATAGTGGCCGCGACTTTGCAGCAGCATTTGTCCATCGGGTGCGAAGCTGATGCCTGTATTAGCGCCGTCTACCTTTTCTTCAATCACTGTCGGGCGATCGATCAGGGCGCTAAATGGCACGCTGTCGAGGTCTTCATCACCCGGTTGGAAACGCGAACCTTCGATGTGATAAGTTCGAGGATATTTAACAATTTTGAGCATCAGCCAATTCCTTTTACCTTTTAGATTTAAGAGGCGACCCATCCATTTTTAATTTTAATTTTAGATCTTAGACTTTAGAGGCGACCCAATCTATTTAACGATTATAATGGAATGAGTACAAAGGAGCGTGTAAGTTGAAAAATCAAAGTTTCCAGAGCATATCATCAGCACTCGCTGGGATTCTATTAGTAGGCGCGCTACTCCTCGGATTAAACTCTTTTGTCGTCATCAATCCAGGCGAAGCAGGCGTTGTCAGCGTTTTAGGAAAAGCCACAGATGGAGCATTGTTAGAGGGGTTTCACCTCAGACCCCCGCTAATATCCAAGGTAGACGTGTACGATGTAACCGTGCAAAAATTTGAAGTTCCCGCCCAGAGTGCTACTAAAGACCTTCAGGATTTAAATGCCAGTTTTGCGATCAACTTTCGCCTCGATCCTGAGAAAATAGTGGAGATCAGAAGGACTCAAGGAACTTTGGAGAATATAGTCTCAAAAATTATTGCTCCTCAGACGCAAGAAGCATTTAAAACAGCGGCCGCACTGAGAACCGCAGAACAATCTATTACTCAAAGAAGTGAACTGAAGCGAGACTTTGATACTGCGCTGAAGGAAAGGCTATCAAAGTATGATGTAATCGTACTCGATACGAGCGTTGTTAACATTCGATTCTCGACAGATTTTGCGAAAGCGGTTGAGGAGAAACAGGTTGCTGAACAGCGGGCGCAAAGGGCTGTTTATGTGGCTCAGGAAGCAGAACAACAGGCTCAAGCTGATATTAACCGCGCTCAAGGTAGGGCGGAAGCTCAAAGGCTATTGGCTGAAACTTTGAAGGCTCAGGGCGGCGATTTAGTGCTGCAAAAAGAGGCGATTGAAGCTTGGAGAAGCGGCGGCGCTCAGATGCCAAAAGTGTTGGTGATGGGCAGTGGTTCGAGTCGGGTTCCTTTCATTTTTAATATGAACGATATTCAGGAAGAACCCGATCGCCAAAAAAGTTAGCAGCCGTTGAAAGTTCGCGGAGTATGCTAAACTTCGGGAAGACCAAATCTAGCGATTAGGTTGAATCTGTCGCTATAAAAGCGAAGTCCGCAATTAACACGCAGGCAACACACTCATTTTAGGAAGCAAGGAAAAATCATGACCCGCGCTATTATGGAAACCGACAAAGGCACAATCAATTTGGAATTGTTCGATGGGGATGCGCCTAACACAGTGAAGAATTTTGTTGACTTGGCCGAAAAAGGTTTTTACGATGGATTGGCTTTTCACCGAGTCATTCCTAACTTTATGATTCAAGGTGGCTGTCCAAAAGGCAATGGAACGGGCGGCCCCGGCTACAAAATTAAGTGCGAAATCAACTCCAACAAACATTTGGCAGGCACTTTATCGATGGCTCACGCAGGCCGGGATACGGGTGGCAGCCAATTCTTTATTTGCCATTCTCCCCAGTCTCATTTAGATGGAGTTCACACAACTTTTGGCAAAACTGAGGATATGTCTGTCGTCAATGCTATCCGCCAAGGTGACAAAATTATTTCGCTCAAAATTGAGCATTAATTTCCAGTAATTAGTTGCGTTTGTAATAAGGACTTTAGTCCTTATTACAAATCCAATACTAAATATCAGAAGTGTGGCGTGTTGCTAAAAAAATTAAAATTTGAACTATGATTATGGTCTAATGCTCGCCAAAAAATTAAGTTAATTATTAAATAATATGATAAATAGTTATAGAGAAATTGTCAAACTTTTAGTCAAAGACTTGCCTAAAAATGATGATTTATTTTTCACTACAAGATTATAGATGGAAACCTGGTTTCATTTTTTAAATATAAATTTTTGTAAGGAAATTCAACACTTCTGACTAAATATATATCTAATAAGTTATAAGTTGGCATTCAAGATGGTTTGGCAATCTATTTGCGATCGACCTTACTTGTGCAAGTATTGTTTGTAAATTTTTGTAATAAAAATACGACACCTCACAAAAGTAATGATATAAGATATCTCATGCGTCCTCAGCAATGAAAAGAGTAAAATTAATATGATCAATAGAGGTTTCAGAAAAGTAGGAAGAGAAACTTCCCTGCTCCAATCTAGTGTGTCTTACAATTGGAGAATGTTCAAACATATCAAAAAAATACCTGCACTTAGTCCCACAAATCAGTGTATTGTCGATGCTATCAGGAAGGAAGGGGCTTTTATTACTTCTCTAGAAGCTTTGTCCTTGCCCCTGACTGAAAAACTTTTGGAGGGAGCCAAAGTTATCTTAGCTAATAATCCAAAAGCTCCGGCTTTTCAAGATCAATACGTTTACCATGTGGATTCAGCAAAAATTATAGAAAATTCAGAAATTTTTTTGTGGGGTCTTCAAGAGCGGTTGCTCGACATTGCTGAAAATTATCTTCGCGTTCCAGTTGCTTACCGCGGTTCATTATTTCAGAAAGATTTCGCGAACGAACAGCAGGTACTTACAAGATTGTGGCATAAAGACCCGGAAGATCACCGACTTCTCAAAATAGCTGTTTACTTGAATGATGTGAATGCTGAAGGCGGCCCGTTTGAATATATTCCAAAGCATTTCAATTCTAAGTTAAGCTCTCTCAAAGGCAAACTTTTATTTTCTGATGCAGAAGTAGCAAAACACTTAGACCTATCAAATTGCGTTTCATGTACAGGGCTAGCAGGTACTGTTGTTTTCTTCGACTCTCACCATGTTTTCCATCGCGGCAAGATACCTCTCAAGTCACACCGCGACGCAATATTTTTTAATTATCACTCCAGAAAACCGATCAAAGTGTTTTCTGATCACTGGAAGGCTCCTTTTTCACCAGATGAGTTGCTCGTGCTTTCAAAAACTCTTTCTCCACGCCAGAAAGAAGGCGTTTTCTGGTGGAAAAATGGTTCGGAGTCATTCCAGCCCAAGTTGATGGCTAGGTGAAACATTTAATCAAGAAAAGGGGAAGGGGAAGGGGAAGAGGAAGGGAAATTTAATACAGTTCATACTTCAGCAAGGTACAAGGAATCGACCCATTGAAAACAGGAATCCGGCGCGATGTCCTGAGTCCCACTTTTTTCCCCAACTCCTTATTTCCCGTCAAAATAAACGCATTCCAACCTTTAAAACGATTCTTGAAAATATCCCCCAACATCTTGTACAAATCTCCCAATTCGCTAGCATCTCCCAGGCGCTCTCCGTAGGGAGGATTGCAAATCAGAACGCCTCTGTCTGCGGGTGCTTCCAACTCTGAGAGCTCGGTTTGAGCAAACTGAATCTTACCGGAAATACCAGCTTGCTGCGCGTTCGTGCGAGCTTGAGTTAACATATCGGAATCACGATCGCACCCTGCAATCACCTCTTTAAGTTCCGGTAACTCACTATTTTCAGCTTCTGCCCACAATTCATCCCACAAAGGTTCGTCAAAATCCCGCCAAGTCATAAATCCAAACTTTTCTCGAAACAATCCCGGTGCAATATTCAAGCCCTTTAACGTCGCTTCCAAAGGCAAAGTTCCAGAACCGCACATCGGGTCTAAAAACGGCAAATCAGGCGTCCATTCTGCCATCTCCAACAAAGCCGCAGCTAGGGTTTCTTTCAGGGGAGCAAGCCCCATCGCCGGTCGATATCCCCGGCGGTGCAAACTGCCGCCAGAACTGTCTAAACTTAAAATAGCTCTATCTTGATGAATGTGAATGTTAATTAGCAAATCGGGATGCTCTACATCGACATTAGAACGCTTGTTAAATTGAAGGCGCTGTTGGTCGGCGATCGCATTTTTGACCTGCAAAGCTGTAAAGTGAGTGTGGTTCAAATTTTCGTTGCCGCCGGTGCAGTTTACTGCTAAAGTATTGTCGGGATCTAAGTATTCGTCCCAAGGGATTTTCTGCACTTCGCGGTAGAGCATATCCGAGTTGTAACACCGGAATTCGGCGATCGGCATTAGCACTCTAAAAATTGTTCTCGACCAAAGATTGACGCGGTACAATAAAGCGCGATCGCCCGCAAAGTAAACCCCAGTAAAATCTGGCTTGACATCCTGAGCTCCTAAACGTTCTAATTCTTGGGCGGCAATAGTTTCTAAACCGCGCGCAACTGTAGCAAAATATTGATTCATTGATAATTTGTAATTGGTAATTGGGAATTGGGAATTGGGAATTGGTTTATTCTTGAGCGCCCTAAATTAGATAGTAGCTGGTTTTAATCGTAAGCTTCACAAAGAATACTCTACCTTAAGGTAGATGCCTCGGTTAAAAAAATACTAATTCTCCGAACAGCTTTGTCAACAGGCGATCGCCTGAACCCGCACCCAATCTACCTTACCGACACAAAAACTAACGCCCAGAGGGTGCGCCTCCGCGCACCTCACCGCTGCAAGTCACAAACTGTCAGTAATACTCGTGAAATTAAAAGCTTTCACGCGCACTCCGGGCACGACACTACCGCCGTAACGCTTCACCGCACTAACTGCATCCACATCGCGCAACATATCAGGTAAAACTTGATTGAAACGCAGGTTTTTTATCGGGTAAGCAATTTTGCCATCCTCAATCCAAAAAGTACCGTCGCGAGTCATTCCCGTTACTTCCAATGTTTTCGGATTCACGTAGCGCACGTACCAAGCTCGACTAACGAAAATTCCTCGCTCGGTTTGAGCAACTAAATCTGCTAAACTTTGGTCGGAACCTGTCATTACGATCGGGTAATAAGCACCTTTTGCCTCTTTGCCTTTTTGTGCGGCCCAGTAGCGGGAATAAGACAAACTTTGAGGGACGCCATCTTTGATGATTTCCAAATAGTTATTGCTCAATCCGTCGCCGAAAAAAGTATTCGATCGCAACAAAGGATGAGCCGGATCGCGCTGCACTTGCACTAACGGGCTAAAAAGTTGTTCCCCCGCGCGGTTTCCCGCTGGTTTTCCCTCTGCATCGGCGATCGACATAAACGATCGCCCCTCATCCGCCGCCCTCGCATCCAAACTCCAAATTACCCACGGTAGCAAGCCCGCAAAAGCAGCACCGTCAAGGATTACCGGATAAACGCCGGGAGTGATGGGGCGCGGGTTGCGAGATGCGATCGCCCGATCAAGCACTTGTTCTGCTAATTGGGCGATCGGCAATTCGTTGATACTCCAAGCAGTGCTCTGAGCCCAACTAGAACCGTCTTCAACGCGAGCAGTAAAGCTGAAATCCGCCTCTGTAGACTGGTTGCAGGCGCGGAGTCCGGTTGACGAGGCGATCGCGTACAGCGACGCGTCAGTGCTCAAAGTGCCCGAACCATGAGCGCCCCCCTGGGAGGATCTCGCGCACGCTTGCTGCACCATTTCGGCCCGTGCTAGAGGCGATACAGTTGCCGTTGCTGTGTCGAAGGCTGGCGATCGCAAATCGTAGGTTTGAGGCGGCAGCAGCGGCATCCATTCGGGGTCTGCCGGCGCAATTCTGGCCAATTCTTCCGATCGCTTGACTGCGGAGGCGATCGCATCTTCATCAAATTCTGTAACAGCAGCAGAGGCGCTTTTGTTGCCAAAATAGCTAGTAATACTCAGGTTAAATACAGTTTTGCTAATATTTTGGCTGATTTGATTTTCCGAGAATCTCGAAAGAGATTCTTCGCCTGTAGAGAGACTGACAAATACTTCCTCTGCTTTGGATAGTTTGACTGCTTTTTCTAGTAAAGATAAGGCTTTGTCTTCACTTAAAAGTGTGGGCGATGTTGTTACGAGCATAAGCTAAAGTCCCGGAAGATTTGTTGTATTTGAAAATAGGTTTAGCCGCAATACTACGGTTAACTCGCCTGTACTAAAGAGCGTACTGCTAACACTTCATCTGCTCGCAGAGGTTCCACATCTGAAGGAGAAACAGCCACAACTAAAATCGATTCTCCTAAAGCATTAAATATTTCTAGAACGCAGCCATCATCTTCGCCTTCCCTTGGATGAGGTACGCGATCGACTAGCATGGCTACATCACCTTTTTTGAGCTGATATAGCGGCATATCCCGACACAATGCTACACGCTGGTAAAGTTCAAGTTTCACGTCGAGACTCCTTTTTGGGTTTGAGAGTAATAAAATGAAAACTTCCGTCAATTTGCCACTGCAACCAAATTGTAACAACTGCTAAATTACGTCCATTAGCCCCTGACAACTCACCTTCGGCGCGAAAGAACTTTCCGAATTCATTAGCACCATTTTCTACTGCCTCAGCCGACGCTATCAAAAACTGGATGGCTGCTAACAAAGCTTCTGGGTTATCTTGACTAAAACCCCCTTGAGCGAGAAATTTGGACTTGTCATCTTGTGCTTTGGGAACAAGTAAATAGCGCGTCAACTTTGCTTCGGCTATGATAGCATCCGCTGGAATTTTCACATTAAAAACCTACAATCTAATTAAGAATTTCCCCCAATTTGAATATCCCTCACTCGCACCGGCACACAAGCGTGAGTCATTTGAGCAACCTGCATCGGCTCGCCCTTTCCGCATATATTAGTACCGCACTGAACCAGCTCCGAAGCCGGCCCGATCGCATCTATTTGATTCCAGAAATCAGTAGTCATCGCCTGATAAGTTACATCCTTCAACATACCGACAACTTTACCTTTTTCCACCTTCCAAAAAGCATCGCCGCCGAATTGAAAATTGCGCCGCTGCTGGTCGATCGAATAACTACCCATACCGTCGATTAAAATCCCCTCTTCCGTATCAGCAATCATCTCTGCCAAAGTAGCAGTATGGCTGCCGCCATCCGGACCCGGCTCCAATCCCAAATTGGGAATTCTCACCATCGGCACGCTCGACCAACTGTCAGCGTAAGCAGAACCGTTGCTGCTACCGCGTCCGAGGCGATAAGCCGTCTCTCTGTCAGTGAGATAATCAACTAAAATCCCATCCTTGACAACGTACCAATCTTGTGATTTTACGCCCTCATCATCGTAACCCATTGTACCGCGGCCGCCCGGTTGAGTGCGATCGCACTTAAAATTCACCCAAGGTGCAGCGTATTGCAGTTTATTTAACTTATCAGTAGTAGCAAAGCTAGTGCCAGCAAAATTAGATTCGTAGCCGTAAACCCGGTCTAATTCTGTTGGATGCCCGACTGATTCGTGGATAGTCAAATACAAATTTGTCGGCTTAAGAATCAGGGATTTGCAAATACCAGCCGGGAGTTTAGGAGCCCGGACTTTCTCAATAGCTTCGGCGGCAACTCTTTCGACTTGACTCAACAAATCATCGGGATTAATATGTTCGTAACCGATATTCAGCGGCGGGCGTTCGTAACTGCGACTTTGGGCATCTCCGCCCGCAATTGCCGTACAGTCAAAACCCGGATAGCTGCGGTAGATTGTTTGTTCGATTAGCGAGCCTTCTGTAGAAGCAAAAACCTTGTCTTCGCGGCTTGACTGCAAAAAAGAAGAAGCTTTTTTGATGCCTTGTGCGCCGTGTGCTAGCAGCTTCTCGTTGATAGTTAGCAGCAGTTCCGCTTTATCAGCAACGGGTACAGAAAAAGGGTCAATGGCGATCGGAGTAATGTAGGTATCGACATATTTTTCGACAGGCACTAACCGCACCGGTTCCTTCTGAGTTAGGCGGCTGCCTTTCGCGATTTCTACAGCCAAAGCGACTATTCTTGCAACCTCTGCTGGTGTTTTGCTGTGACTGGCCGCAAACCCCCAAGCGCCGTCTAGAAGCACTCGCACGCCAAAACCGGAACTTACATTATCTGACAGTTGACTTAAAGAGCGATCGCGCGCGTAAAGATTCTGCCTTCGGTAACTGCAAAAACGCACATCACCGTACTCGCAACCTGTTTTCCGAATCAAATCTACAGCCAAATTTGCTAACTCGTTAGCAGAGATTTTTGCAGTTAATTGCACCATAGTTATTCGTCATTCGTCGTTAGTTGTTAATTATTATAACATATTGGAATAAACCGCTAAGACGCGAAGGACGCGAAGGAAGGAAAGAGAGAGGTCTTTATCATATCGTTTAGGGTTGTTTCGGAATGATTAAACCGCAGAGGGCGCAGAGACCGCAGAGGAAGAAAAGAGAGAGATAAATAATTCCGATGCCAACGAATTTGAGGTCATTTCTAAGTAGAGTTTTTACCTAAAAACCTCTTTTTATTTCTCTTCCTTCGCGTCCTTCGCGTCTTCGCGGTTCGTTTAATCTTACTCCATTTCCTGCAAAACCCCAGTTAAAATTTCCACAATGCGATCGATATGTTCCTTCTCAATAATCAACGGTGGCGACAAAGCAATAATATCACCCGTAGTCCGAATTAGCAACCCTTTTTCATAGCACTGCAAGAAACAATCAAAAGCCCGTTTCCCCAGCTTCCCAGCAATAGATTCCAACTCAATACCCGCCACCAATCCCAGATTCCGAACATCAATTACGTGCCGCACTCCCTTCAAAGAATGCACCGCATCTTCCCAGTAACCAGCCATCTTATCTGCTCGTTCAAATAACCTTTCTTCCTCATAAATATCCAGCGTCGCCAAAGCAGCCGCACAAGCCACAGGATGGCCTGAATAAGTATAACCGTGAAAAAGCTCGATCGCATTTTCAGGAGCATTCATAAAAGCATCATAAATGCCCTCTTTTACAAACACCGCCCCCATCGGCACCGTACCGTTAGTTATCCCTTTGGCCGCCGTCACAATATCGGGAACCACCCCAAAATATTCCGTAGCAAAACTAGAGCCTAGCCGTCCGAATCCGGTAATTACCTCATCAAAAATTAGTAGAATTCCGTATTTGTCGCAAATCGCCCGCAGTCGCTCCAAATAACCTTTCGGGGGAATCAAAACCCCTGTAGAACCAGCCACCGGTTCCACAATTACCGCTGCAATATTAGACGCATCGTGCAAAGCGACAATCCGCTCCAATTCATCCGCCAAATGCACTCCCCATTCCGGTTGTTTGCGACTGAAAGCATTATGTTCGAGACTGTGAGTGTGAGGTAAATGATCGACTCCCGTGAGCAAACTGCCAAAAAACTTGCGGTTTGTACCGATACCGCCGACAGAAATTCCCCCAAAACCAACGCCGTGATAGCCGCGTTCCCTACCGATTAATCTTTGGCGAGTTCCTTCACCTTTCACCCGGTGATAAGCAATCGCAATTTTCAAAGCAGTTTCTACTGATTCCGAACCCGAATTAGTAAAGAAAACGCGATCGAAATTGCCCGGAATCATCTTTACCAAACGTTCCGCCAATTCAAAAGCACCCGGATGTCCCATCTGAAAAGCCGGAGAGTAATCCAAACGCAAAACCTGCTGTTTAACTGCTTCGGCAATTGTCTCGCGCGCGTGTCCTGCATTCACGCACCAAAGCCCCGCAGTACCATCTAAAATTGAGCGGTTATCATCGCTTGTAAAGTGCATATCTTTTGCCGAAACCAATATTCGCGGATTCGCTTTAAATTGTCGGTTGGCAGTGAATGGCATCCAGTAAGCGTCCATATTTGTCATCTTTTTTTATCTTTTTATATTGAGGATTCTGCCTTCAAACTATAACTTGCTACGGATTGCCGATCGCCCGACGCTTATTATAATTTTACAAATATCTTTTTTAAACGAACCGCGAAGACGCAAAGAGCGCGAAGGAAGAGAAGAAAGAGGTTTTTCTCATTTCCAAGTAGAGTTTTTACCGGAAAATATCTGCCTATCTTCCTCTTTCTCTTCCTTCGCGGTTCATTAAATAGATATTCTTTAATTAACGATCGCCCCTACAGACTCATGCTGCAACAAACCGGTCAGCATTTTCACAGGTCGCTCCCCGTAGGGCCACGCGAAAGCATGGCGGAAAGCAGCTTCTTGACACGCTTGCAACTGCCGAAAATCAATGATATCCAAAGTTAACAAATTCTCGTACTCGAAAGGCAATCGCACGTTGTGCAATCCCGCGTTGTCAGTGCAAATGGCAATATCGACACCAGCTTCAAAACACCGATCGAACACAACCTTCAATTCGCGCATATCCTGCAACGTCCCCGTTTTGAGATAGGTAGTCGGGCAAACCTCCAAGCATTGACCCCTGCGCGCGACTTCTGGCAGCAGTTCGGGATATTTTAACGGAATTTGAATCCCGTGGCCGATACGCATCAGATAAGGCAGAAGTTCGGGATAACAGCCAGAGGTAGTTTCGTAGAGGTGGCCGGTAGTTTTGATGCCGATCGACCTCGCGTACTGGTACAATCCGACAAACTCATCCAAACGATCGCCAATACAATCATCGCCGCCAGCTATATCGATCGCACAAACATATTCTCCCATCTGCGCCGCCAAATCTACGATCGCCCGATTCACCTCATACGGCAAACGCGAGTGCATACACAAAATTTGGCTAGTAACAATCGGACAATCGCTAATTTGACTTGCCTTGCCCACAACCTCTACAATTTCTGCCATCAAATCAATCCGTTCTGACTGATCCAAATGTTCTGGAGTCCGCAAATAAGGCGTATAGCGCAACTCCAAATAAGCCAGATTTTCAAACACGTAAGCGCCCCGCATCAACCGATAGATGAAATAAGGCAACGTCTCAACAGTTTGAACGCTTTCTACCAGCGTGTGCAGTTCCAAATACTCATTGAGAGTATTGCGCGGACGAGTGTAAAACTCCTCAAACTCCGAGTATTGTTGAAATCGATTAACCATCTCAGCATTGTGGCGATCGAAATACCGCCATAGCACCCTAGGAACAACAGAACCACCCAGATGGCGGTGCAACTCAGCGTGTAAAGTCATGGCAACAAAGCCTCAGTTTTCTCAATGTTAACAAAAATTAATTAGTCAGTAGTCAGCAGTCATTAGTCATTGGTTATTTGTGAGTTCCAAGGCCTAATGCCCAATAGATATCTCCGATAATTCTTGTGGAAGAGGCATCTTGCCTGTTAAAAACAGGCTTTTTGGGAGATGCCCTGTTTGGCCAATGCCCCATGTCCCATGCCCCACGCCCCATGCCCCATGCCCCATGCCCCATGCCCCATGCCCCATGCCCGTATCTAAAATCTAAAATCCAAAATCTAAAATCTAAAATCGATTGATTGACATTTAGGACGCATTCATAGATAATCGGAGATTGTGTCAACCTGAACTGAACGCGAGAAACCCTTGGCTAACGTAGTTGTGATCGGCGCCCAGTGGGGCGATGAAGGAAAAGGCAAAATTACCGATTTGCTCAGCAAATCCGCAGATATCGTTGTCCGCTACCAAGGGGGCGTCAACGCCGGTCACACCGTGGTAGTAAACGGTCAGACTTTCAAGCTGCACTTAATTCCGTCCGGGATTCTCTACCCTGATAAAGAGTGTATTATCGGCTGTGGCACGGTCATCGACCCTAAAGTTTTAATTGCAGAGTTAGATCAGCTAGAGGCACTGAATATTTCAACAGCCTCCCTGATGATTTCGGAGACGGCTCACGTCACGATGCCCTATCATCGATTAATTGATGTAGCATCGGAAACGCAGCGGGGAAATTATAAAATCGGGACGACGGGACGCGGCATTGGCCCTACTTACGCAGACAAGTCGGAACGTACCGGCATTCGGATGCTCGATTTAATGGACTTGGAAGGGTTGCAAGAACAATTGGAATGGACGATTAATTGTAAAAATGTCCTTCTGGAAAAACTCTACAATTTGCCGCCTTTAAATCCGCAAGACGTAATTGATGAATATCGAGTTTATGCGGAACGTTTGCGGCCGCACGTAGTTGATAGTTCCCTGAAGATTTATGAGGGACTTCACAAGCGGAAAAATATTCTGTTTGAAGGCGCGCAAGGCACTTTATTAGACTTAGATCACGGTACTTATCCTTACGTTACTTCCAGCAATCCCATCGCTGGTGGGGCTTGTGTGGGAACCGGAGTCGGCCCAACAGCGATCGATCGCGTAATTGGTGTAGCAAAAGCTTATACAACCCGCGTCGGGGAAGGCCCCTTCCCTACCGAAATGGTAGATGGAGTTGGCGCAATTTTGGGCGATAGAGGTGCAGAATTCGGCACGACAACGGGCAGAAAACGCCGCTGCGGTTGGTTCGACGCAGTAATCGGCCGCTACGCAGTCCGCATCAACGGCCTTGACTGTCTGGCAATTACCAAACTAGATGTTTTGGATGAATTAGAAGAAATAAAAGTTTGCGTTGCTTACGAAATTGACGGCGAAAAATGTGTTGATTTCCCGAAAAGTTCCCGGATATTTGCTCGGTGCAAACCTATTTACGAAACCCTTCCCGGTTGGAAACAGTCTACGGAAGAGTGCCGGAATTTGGAAGATTTACCGCCGCAAGCTTTGGATTATCTAAAGTTTTTGGCAGATTTGATGGAAGTGCCGATCGCAATTGTTTCTCTCGGTGCGAGCCGCGACCAAACTATTATTGTAGAAGACCCGATTCACGGGCCGAAACGCGCTTTGCTCTCTGCTGACGGTACGCCTGTAGCAGCACACTCCTAATCATTGGTATCAACTTAACGTCAAACCCAGCCAGAGACTGCTGTTTGACTATTAAATTTAGATCCCCCCTAGCCCCCCTTAAGAAGGGGGGGACAAGACTCT
The DNA here is from genome assembly GCF_036702135.1 of Microcoleus sp. LAD1_D3. NCBI lineage: Bacteria > Bacillati > Cyanobacteriota > Cyanophyceae > Oscillatoriales > Microcoleaceae > Microcoleus > Microcoleus sp. LAD1_D3. The sequence goes on from NZ_JAUBSB010000017.1 coordinate 108,719, forward strand.
TCTCAAAGTCAACCCCTACTCCCCTTATTAAGGGGGATGCAAGGGGGATCTAGACTACGATAAAAGCGAGATTTATCAAATATTTTAGCCTTAAGTTGCCACTAATGACTTGTAATATTTTCCCGAAAGTAAGTTTTTAAATCAGGAAGGTCAAGAGGAAAGCTAATGTTAGATTTTATTTTTTATGCATTCAAAACCGAACTGTCGCCACACTATGTCCAAATGTCGGAAGAGGTTTACGAGTGGTTGGCAAAATCAGAATTTTGCAAAATTGGCAAATCTGTTCCCAGAAATATTTTGATAGATGAAGAAGAGGAGAAGCTACCTGTAGTTGAGTTAGATCGAGATATTCGCCAGAAGCTCAGAAATTTTTTCCGAGATGCAATTATCTGCGAAAGCGATACCCTCCTCACCAAGCTGGGAGATTCCCCTCTCAAAGAAGAATATCAAGCAGCAACCTACCGTTTGAGGAAATTGCTGGACTTGCTAAAATGTGTTGAAAACGAAGATTATCAGTATCTTCAGCGAGTCCTTTGAATGAGTTTCTGGATGTTTACGAGCCGGAGTAATCCCCATGTTTGACATCAGTTTTTATTCAGCCAATGGTGAACCGTCCGATAATGTAAGAATAACAGCAGCTACTTACGAGTGGTTAGCAAAATCAGCATTTTCAAAAATAGGTGGCGAATCAGTCGAAACCCAAATTTACCTAGATGAAGAAAATGTAATTCTGCCTTTAGTCGAATTAAATCAAGATATTCGCCAGCAGTTCAAGAAAATTTTCAGCGAAGCAATCATCAGTGAAAGCGATGCAGTTCTTACTAAGCTTGGTGATTCCCCTTCAAAAGAAGAGTATCAATCAGGAACGTACCGTCTGAGAAAAATGCTGGAATTGCTGAAGTGTGTGGAAAACGAAAATTATCAATACCTTCAGCGAATTTAATTGAGCGCGATCGCAATATCACAATTCTGGTAAAATGTGAAAACAATCAACAGAAAGTCAGAAAATGGAACTCGCAGTAGAATGTCAAAAGCGGGCAGAAGGCAGCAAACCTAACGCCCTCCGCCGCTCTGGATTGATTCCCGCCGTCCTCTACGGTCACAAAGGATCTGAATCCATTTCCCTTACCATCAAAGCCAAAACAGTTGAACACCTGCTCAAAAAGCACGTAGTCAACAATACCCTAATTGACCTCAGCATTCCCGACCTCTCTTGGAGCGGAAAAACCTTGCTCCGGGAAGTTCAAGTTCATCCTTGGAAGGGCCATCCTTACCACCTGAGCTTTTTCTCCGTGGCGACTCAAGACAGCCTGGAAGTTGAATTGTCACTGCGTTTTGTCGGCGAACCTGTCGGCGTCAAGTTAGAAGGCGGCATTTTGGATACTGTGCTGACGCAACTCGCAGCTAAGTGCAAACCTGACAGCATTCCTGAAGCAATTGAAGTAGATATTTCTCATTTAAAGGTTGGGGATGCGCTGCACATTCACGAGTTAGTTTTGCCTGCAGGAGTGGTAGCTCTCGGCGAACCAGATCAGGTGGTTGTTAGCGTGCTGGGAATTCAAGCAGGTTCTGAAGCCGAAGACGCAGAAGAAGACGCAGAGGCAGCAGCTTGATTAGTAATTGCTAATAGTTGTTAACTAATTAATTGTTGAAAAAAAAGGGCGATCGCTTTCTTCCAAAAGGGCGATCGTTTTTCGCTAAAAAGGCTATTCTCGTTTGGGTTCGATCGCACATCTTTCACCCTGCTCAAAAACCGGCTTTCCGGCCTGTTCCACAAAGAGTGAATTACTTTATTGTGGGGCGTGGCTCCTAGCCCGCCGGTAAAAAGCCTATAGAAAAGGGTGCAATCTCCCTTGCCGCGTCCACAAGAAAGCATCCCACCAGCAAGTATCGGCAGTGTTTACTTTTCTTTACAAAAGGGGCGATCGACAAGTAGCTACAAAAGTCGGGACGGGCGCGCAAATCTGCCAGAAACCGGGCTGATTCGTACATATTTAGCTGTAAAATCAAAAAAATCCGCCGAGAATCCCGGTTCCTCCCCAGCAACGGGATTCAAAAAAAATAAGAAGTGGGGGAACAAGCCCGCTACTCTTAGTGTCAAACGCGAGTATAATTGTGAAACGTTTTGACTACCCTATTTAATTCCTGCCTCTGGAGCCGCCGCCCATATGCCATCAACAGTGAGTACAGAATCAACAGCGGTTCAATTTAACCAACAGGGAGAAATATACTTATCCCAAGGAAAATTAGAAGAAGCGATCGCATCCTGCGAGCAAGCTTTGAAGATTCACCCCAATTTTGCACCAGCTTACAAGACTTTGGGCAACGCGCTGCAAGCTCAAGGCAGGATGGAAGAGGCGCGGCACTGGTACGCTAAAGCGATTGAAATAGAACCGAATTTTGCGGAAGTATACGCGAATTTGGGCAGCCTTGGCGCGCAGCAGCAAAAATGGCAGGAGGCGATCGGATTTTATCAAAAGGCGATCGCGATTAAGCCGAATTTCGCGGGAGTATACCGGAATTTAGCAAAAGTATTCGGAGAAATTAGCAAACCGGAAGAAGCCCAGCATTGCTGGTATCAAGCATTTAGTTTGGAACCGGAAAAAGTAGCGCCTGGGGAACACTTGAATATGGGCGACGCTTTTTTTCGGCAGGAAAAATTCCCCGAAGCGATCGCTTGTTACGATCGCGCCATAAAATTAAATCCTAATGTGGCCACAGCTTACCAAAATTTGGGCGAAGCGCTAAAAAAACAAGGCAAGTTAGAGGAAGCGACAGCATATTATCGCAAAGCTATTGAACTGAACGCAGCTAATGCGAGAAATGGCAGCGAGGGACAGCAAACTTTGGCGGGTGCAACTGCCACAAACGGTGCAGTTAAGCAGCAGCCCGCAGCAACAGCGGTTAAGCCGCCAGTGCAGCAGCCAGTTAAGCCCCCAGTGCAGCAGGCAGTTAATTCTACAATTAATATAGAAGATCCAGAAGCATACAAAATACTGGCAGAAGGCTATTTTGCTCAGGGCAAATTGGAACAGGCGATCGCAGCTTGCAAGAAAGCGCTGCAAATTAAGCCGGAAGCGCCGCTTTACAAAATGCTGGGCAACGCGCTACAAGCTGGCGGAAAAATTGATGAAGCTAAAAGTTGCTATGTCAAAGCAATAGAAATTAACCCTAATTTTGCCGAAGCTTACGCTAATTACGGCAGCATTTGCGCGCAGCAGGAACAGTGGCAGCAAGCGGTTTCTGCTTACGAAAAGGCGATCGCCCTGAAACCGGATTTTGCCGGTGCTTTCCGCAATTTTGCAAAACTTTTGACGCAGTTAGGAAAGTCGGAGGAGGCGGCTGAGGCTTGGTATCGAGCATTTGCGATCGACCCCAAATCGGGCACGGCTGAGGAACACGAAAATTTAGCCAAAACTTTGATCGAGCAAGGTAAGGTAGATAAGGGAATTGAGTGTTACCGGCGCGCGGTTGAGTTGAACCCAAATGCTGGCGCAGCTTATCACGAATTGGGCGAAATTCTCAGAAATCAAGAACAGTGGGAAGCGGCGGTAGATGCTTACAGCAACGCTATTAGAAATAATCCCGAACTTTCTTGGTCGCACAACAATTTAGCTGAGTCGCTGGTTAAGTTGGAACGGTGGGAGGAATCTGTAAATGCTTACCGGAAGGCGATCGAATTAAATCCTGATTTTAGCTGGTCTCACAACAATTTAGCAGATGTGTTGCGGAAGCTGGAACGGTGGGAGGAGGCGGTAAATGCTTACCGCAAAGCAACAGAATTAAATCCAGATTTCAGTTGGTCGCACAACTATTTAGCAGACGCGCTAATTAAACTAGGAAGGTGGGATGAGGCAATCTCGGCTTACCAAAGGTCGATCGAACTAAATCCTGACCATTTTTGGGCGCACAACAATTTAGCAGAAGCGCTGGTGAATTTGGAACATTGGGATGAGGCAGTTGTTGCCTACCGGCGTGCTAACGAAGTTAATCCCAATTTCTTCTGGTCGCAGAGCAAGTTGGGCGACGTGCTGCTAGAAATGGAAAGGTGGGAGGAAGCGATCAATGTTTACCGGCGCGCGGCCGAGTTAAATCCTGATTTTCCGTGGACTTATTACAACATGGCAACGGCTTTTGAGAAGCTGGAACGGTGGGATGAGTCGATCGCCGCTTACCGCCGCGCTGCGGAGATTCAGGCCGATTTGCCGTGGCTTTCACAAAAGTTGGCTGATGCTTTGAGGATGCGATCGCAGTGGGATTTGCAGGAGGCCATGCGTTTGTACCGGCGGGCGATTCAGGAGAATCGTGATGACGTGCAGTTGTATCACAAGGCGCTGGAGATTGCGCCGAATGATGCTGACCTTTATGTTGAGTTGGCTAATGCTTTGGTGCGGCACAGTTGGCCGGATGGGGCGATCGTCTTTTATCAGATGGCGTTGCAGGTAAATCCTGAATGCGGTGAGGCGCACTTGCAGTTGGGGTTGCTTTTCGCGCAAAAGAATGATAAAGATCGGGCGATCGCTTCTTACCGCCAGGCTATTGAGGTTCAACCAAATGAGTATAAACCTTACCAATTGTTAGGCGATGCTTTGAGTGCAAAAGGTCAGCGGGAGGAAGCGATGAACTGTTACCGCCGCGCGATCGAGTTAAAACCTGATGATCCGTATATCCACAACAATTTAGGGGATATGCTGCGACATCAAGGAGATGTGGAGGGAGCGATCGATTCTTATCGCCGCGCGATCAAACTTAAGTCAGATTTCTCGTGGTTCCACTATAATTTAGGGGAAGTTCTAACTAAGAAAGGGCAAATTGATGAAGCGAGTTCTTGTTACCGTCACGCCTTAGAGTTAGAACCAAAAATTTTCTAATTTACCCTCTAATTTGCCATGTATTTCGTAGGTTAACCTAACATCAGAAATACTATTTTCCTGAAAACAATCCCATCGCTATTGAAGGAGCATTCATGACCCCTGAAGAAACCCAGCGTTTAGAATCAAGTATCCAAAAGACTTTATCCACTCACACTAAAAGCGACAAAAGTTTTCTGTGGATGGCTTATTGGGTCATCTTCGATCGTGAAGCAGACCCGGATGGGCTAGAAGCTTGGTTAAACGATATCAAGGGTGGTTTGAGTCGAGCTGATGTCATCAAAAAAATGGTTGAGTCAGAGGAATTTCAAAGACGCCTTCCAGGTGGAGGAGAGGGAAACCAAACTCTTCATAGACTTCACAGTGGCAGAATGAAAATGGTGAAAACACTACTTCCACCGGCTAAAGTTGTTTTAGATTTGGGAGGTTATTCGGCCTCTGATCAAAAAGGTGCTTTATTGCAACTAGGCTATTCTAATCTACCGGAAAAGCTCTATATATTAGACTTTCATCCTGACCAAATGATGTTTCCCGGGCCGGAGTGGCCAAAACACATTAACCACCAAGGTTGTGAAATTGAATATGTCTATGGCAGTATGAATGATTTAGATTCATTTGAGGAAAACTTTTTTGATTTGATTTGGTCTGGAGAATCTATAGAACACATAACCCCTGAAGAGGCTGAAGCAGTTTTCGATCGAGCATACAAATTATTAAAGCCAGGTGGGAAGCTAGCACTAGATACCCCAAATAGGCGAGCCACCAAGCTACAATGCCCTGATACCTATATCCATCCCGAACACAAAATAGAGTATTATTGGGAAGATTTATGCAAACTCTTAGAGAAACATAACTTCAAAATCATTGAAACCAAGGGAATTATCGATTTATCAACAGCAATTGAAAAATCTAGCATGGAACATTTTAACCATGAATTTATGAACAGTCAACTCATAAATGATAATCCCGATAAATCCTATTGTTTCTACATTTGCTGTATGCGAGCAGAAGATTGTTAGGGTTGTTGGTACAGAAAATTCCAGGTTTATGAAGTACACTGCAGATCCGATCTATCCCGGTAGGGACACGGGGAGCAGCCGTGTCTCAAGCTGCACTTCATCAACCTGGGATACGCTGTAAGTGTAGCCCTATTTTGTCTGAACCGTATTGCGTTAAAACCTTGAGCGCTCTAATTCTCTTTGAGCTTCCAAAGCCGCTTGTTTCCAAGCTTGAGCTTGGGATTCATACCAGCTTTTTTCTTCTATTGTCCTGGTAATATATTCCAGGCGATGTCTAATTTTTTGACCGATAACCTCTGGACTCAATAAAGACCTAATCTCCTTAGCTCCTCTCACTCCTACTTGCTGTGCTTGCGGATAATTTTGAAAGACATACTGCATCAGCTCCACTGTATGCTCGATATCCGGCTCAGCCCAGATACTACCTTGTGGGTAAAGTCCATAAGGTTCAGTCGTTGCCACTAGATCGTACTTGACCAAAAAACTATTGCCGACATTCATAAAATCGGTATTGGATGAATAAGCCGTAGCTATGACTGGCTTGCCGTAATACATTGCCTCCGCCATAGTCAAGCCAAAACCCTCAGCCCGATGTAGCGATACATAGCAGTTACAATTATCTACTAACCCATGAACCTCTTCCTTGCTCAAATGCCCTTCGATAAGTTGAATAGATGGCCAGTCTTCTGTCATTGCCTTTAGTTGATCGTACTGATTTTGATAATAAGGATGAGGTCTAACCTTAATAATCAGTAAAACATCTTCATTAGACTTCCCAAAAGCTTTTTTAAACGCCTCAATGGTAGCAAAAGGATTTTTTCGCTCAAAACCGCTACCCATGTCGAACATGAACAGAAAAATAAATTTGTCTGTGGGTAATCCTAAAGCTTCTCTGCCCAATTCGTTGGGCGGTAAATAAATGCTAGGTGGTAATTTGACCACGGGAAGAGGCGAGACATCGGAAATGGTTTCAGCAGTATAATTACTGTAAGTCCACACCTCATCAAATCGATTAAAAGCCCCCATAAAAAAATTTGGAAATACCGGAAGTTCCCAAATCCAAAAACCAATATTATAGCGATCCTTAAAATATTCAGGATCGATACAATTCAACAATGACTCGTGCGGGTTAGTATGGACGATATTAATGGGATAAGAATGATCGCTGGAAAAATTGGTGTATGTAGAATCTAAGTTGCGTTGCGAATCTTCTTTCAGATCCTTGATTGTAAAAGGAATGTTAGCTGCTTCTATCGCTCTGATAGTCCCTCGCACACCCCCGCCCAAACCAAACTCGCCACTCACATGACCGATAATATTAACTCCCAACTTAAAATTTGTGTTATTGAACATGATTGAACTCCTAATAACAAATATCTACAGTAAATTAAACTTTTTAAGTTTTAGCAAGCCTGTGGTGTTGCACTAGTTCAGATTGAACTTGCTGTGTTGTCTGCCGCCAAACTTGGATTTGAGAATGAGCCAAAGCCGTCTCTTGCTGCATCTGATGGATGCGAGTTGACCAGTTTGTAGATTGGTTCATTCTGTTTCTAATGATTTCCAACCGATTTTTGATTTTCTTGCCTAGAAGTTGAGGACTCAGTAAAGACTTGATTTCTTGAGCTGCTCTTGCTCCTACTTGTTGTGCTTCCTGGGGATTTTCAACAACATACTGCATTAATGATGCTGCATGATCTATATGGGGATCTGCCCAGTAATTACCTTTAAAGTAAGGCCCATAATCTTCTGTCAGCGTCACTATGTCATATTTTACTGGAAAACTATTGCCGACATTCATAAATTCCATATTCGATGAGTAGCCAGTCGCAATTACGGGTTTGCCGTAGTACATCGCTTCCGCCATTGTCAAACCAAAACCTTCGGCCCGGTGCAGGGAAACATAGCAGTCGCAATTGGCAACTAAAGCATGAAGTTCTTCTCTCTTTAAATGCCCATCTATAAAGTGAACTGGCCAGCCTGCTGCTTGCGCTTTGAGTTTGTCTCGCTCTTTGGGGAAAAAGTTGCCATTAGAAAACTTGAGTACCAGTAAGACATCTTCATTCGATTGAGCAAAAGCTCGCTTAAATGCCTCCAAAGTAGCAAAGGGATTTTTGCGACCTATGGTACTGTGGAAGTCAAACATGAACAAAAAGATAAATTTGTCTTGGGGTAATCCTAATTGTTCTCTATCAAATGACGGTTCGGGAAATTCAAGGCTGGACATCATCTTAATCACAGGGACGGGGGATACGGGCGCGATCGCTTCAGCGCAGTAATTGCTATAAGTCCATATCTCGTCAAATAAAGAAAAAGCGTACAGCCACCCTGGAGGAAATATCGGCAGTTCCCAAGCCCAGAAGCCAATATTGTATCGACCTTTAAAGCATTCGCGATCGACCATGTTGAAAACAACGGGTTCTGGCAGAGTGTGAATCAGGTTAATGGGATAGGGATTTTGCTCGGAAAAACTGGTGTAGCTGTTATCTAAATTTCGATGCCAATCTACCTTAATATCCTTGAGTGCATAGGGAACACCAGCAGCTTCGATCGCTCTGAGAGTGGCCCTCGAACCTTCTCCCAGACCATATTCACCGCTCAGGTGTCCGATAAAATTGATGCCGAAATTAGAATCTAGTGTTTGATTTAACATTGTTCGTCTTTTACTGAAGAAATATCTAGAATAAATGCTTGAGAATTCAGGACTCTTATCGTTGAAATTAAGAGTATTTTGCTAACTCTTTCTGTACCTGTAATGCTGTCTGCCTCCAAGCTTGGGCTTGACGAGCCAATAGATCTCTTTCTGTCTGAAGTTCATGGAACCGATTTGACAACTGGGTATGATTTAGATGTGCCCTGATAAATTCAAGGCGATTTTTTATTTTTATACCTACAGCTTGAGGATTTAATAAAGACCTGATTTCCTTGGCTGCTATTTTTCCTGTTTTCTGAGCTTCCTGATAATTCTCAAATACATACTGCATCAAAGACGCAGCATGATCGATATCTGGTTCCGCCCACACACTGCCTTTGGGGTAAGCTCCATAATCTTCAGTTGTTGTCACCAGTTCGTATTTAACCGGAAAACTATTGCCAACATTCATAAATTCCATATTAGATGAATAGGCTGTGGCGATTACTGGTTTGCCGTAGTACATGGCTTCCGACATTGTTAAACCGAAGCCCTCAGCCCTATGCAGAGATACATAACAGTCACAACTATTAACCAAGCCGTGAATCTCTTCTTTTTGCAAATGTCCGTCTATAAACTGAATAGATGACCAACCATCAGCCAAATCAATTAGTTCCTGTCGCCGTTGCGGAAAAAGATGAGCATTGGCAAACTTGAGAACGAGTAAAACATCTTGATTAGATTTACCAAAAGCTCCTTTAAATGCCTCAACGGTGGCAAAGGGATTTTTCCGTTCAAAGGAACTGCCAAAGTCAAACATGAATAGAAAAATAAATTTATCTTTGGGTAAGTTGAGGTTATCTCTTGTTAATAATGGTTGCGGGAAGGCAAGACTCACAGGAATTTTGAGTACAGGAACTTGGGAGACGGCAGAAAATGCTTCTGCACAAAAATTACTGGTAGTCCAAATTTCATCAAATAAATCAAAAGCCCACTGCCATTCAGAGGGAAATACTGGCAGTTCCCATAGCCAGACACCTATATTGTATTTCCCTTTGAAATATTCAGAACCAATTCCGGGAAAGTATCCTGCTAAAATCTGCTCAACCCAATTGGGGTTGGTTTGGATTATATTGATTGGATATGGATTGTCGTCGGAAAATTTTTTGTAGCTGGTATCGGAGTTGGGTAGCCAATCTATTTTTAGATCCTTAACTGCAAAGGGAATTCTGGCTGCTTCTAGGGCTCGGAGATTTCCTCTAGCGGCTTCCGCTAGCCCAAAATCTCCGGTTATATGACCGGCTAAATTTACACCCAAAGAATTATTTAGTTGATGATTTAACATTGGTCTTGGTTTTGGCTGAGTAGAAATGTCTGAATATGAGTGAAAAACGATTTAATCTATGAAGCCTTTTTAATGAGCAACCCCAAGGATGTTGTGACATATTGTTCCAACTGAAGCTTTAAGTGTATCCCCGACCAGGGCGGTACGTCTATGTGACGATCGAACGGCCCGCTTCCAGTGTTGTAGTTGAGGACTATTTCGTGTCCTTGGCTTGTCAACTCTGCTGCGAGTCTGTCGATGTCCTGCCGTCGAAACAGTACAGTCTGTTGGTGGTCGATCGTCGCGTCATTAGAAAAAACGTTGAATTCGGTGGTATGTACTGCTATTCCGCCCGGACGCAGACACTTAAGGCTGTTTTTGACGAATTGCAGTCCCAGTTCGATCGAGCCGACGTGCTCGAAAGCGCAAGACGAATAGACAAAATCGAAGCCGACCAAATCAGGATCTATCTTGTTCATATCTGCCACGCGGTAACTCACCTTTGATGCGAAGCGTTCGGGGGGGCAGATGCCGCGATCGTTAAGTGCCTCTAGCGTGGCTGCATATTGACCGGTACCTGCCCATCCCTGCTTAGTGGCTTCCTCTGAATCTAGGTCTGTGGCCACCACTTCGCAGCCTCGCGCAGCCATTACAGCTACTAACGGTTCCTGGCCGACACCAAAACCTAGTCCGCGCCTGCCTGGTGACATCATGCCCGCCTCAGACAGACACTGGAGGATATAGGCGTACTCCCACAGTTTTCGATGAAATATTGGCTCGTGCGGCAGACGAGTTTCCTCACACCAATAGTAGAAGGCATCCGATCGACACTGGGCCTCGGTGGCCATTTGCGAGACTGGATTGGTTAAGTTGGGCTCGTCATTGACAATCAATGGCTGATGCTTAATGGTAGTTTTCTCAATACTGAAACCCGAGTTTGTAATCATAGCTTGCTTGCAATCTCTTACTAATGGATGGTCAGCACTGTCTTGCCATTAATGCTGCGACGCATCAATTCTTTCCATTCTGCTGAGTTAACTAAGGTATTGGTATCGAGGATATCTCCTTTTTCTGACGAAAAGCGAGCAAAATTTTCTAACCAGTTCAAGACTGTTTCTGTTGTTGAAAAAGGCGTGCACTTCAAGGATTCTTTAAGAAAGTTAGCCATCCCCGCCCTATCGCCTTTGCAATAAGCGTACCACCCCTCCCACAATAAGTCTTTGTACTGCATCTGACTTTTGACCTCAGTTTCTCTAACCCTAGCTTGCGAAAACTTTAATCTTTCCAATTCACTCTGAGCCTGATGGAGTTGTAACTGGGATGGTTCTAATTCGCTCTGAGTCTGATGCAGTTGTAACTGCGATTGTTCCAATTCACTCTGAGTCTGCTGCTGGATTGCTTGGGATTGTTCCAATTCACTCTGAGTCTGATGGAGTTGTAACTGAGATTGTTCCAATTCACTCTGAGTCTGCTGCTGGATTGCTTGGGATTGTTCCAATTCACTCTGAGTCTGCTGCTGGATTGCTTGGGATTGTTCCAATTCACTCTGAGTCTGATGCAGTTGTAACTGGGATTGTTCCAATTCACTCTGAGTCTGATGCAGTTGTAACTGGGATTGTTCTAATTCACTCTGAGTCTGATGCAGTTGTAACTGGGATTGTTCCAATTCACTCTGAGTCTGATGCAGTTGTAACTGGGA